>DASQPY010000491.1:0-16521 GCA_035643735.1 Actinoallomurus sp.
GCCGCCGGCTGCCGGGCAAGCACGGCGATCGTGCCGGCACCTACGCCGTCGTCCCGGTCCTCATCCCCGACAGGCCCGGTGAGCTGGCCCTGCTCTTCCAGGCGGCCGGGGTCGCCGGGGTCAACATCGAGGACGTGACGATCGAGCACTCGCCCGGCCGCCCGGTCGGTGTGGTCGAGCTGAGCGTGACGCCGGCCGCGGCACAGCGCCTCGCCGACGAGCTACGGGCGCGTGGCTGGTCGGTTCCCGGCTGAGCTCGACGCGAACTCCGTCACAGGGCTCGGCTGCGGGCTCCGTGCGCCAGAGCCGCAAGAACGCCATGCGCACGCTTCCGATCACGATCATGCAGGTGATCGGGACGAAGGCGAGCTGGAACGACCGGGCGTCGTAGTGGCCCCCGGCGGCGTCCAGTAGCGCTCCCGCGCTGAGCGAGGCGGTCATCGCGGCGGAGAACCCGCCGATGTTGACGACGCCGGAGGCCATACCGCCCCGGCTCGGCGGGTTCGCGTCACGCGCGAGGTCGAAGGCGAGCATCGACGCCGCGCTGCCGGTGGCACTGACGAGGACGAGTGCGACGGCCAGCGGCACGGGCAGCCGGCCCCCGGGCCAGGTGATCGCGACGATCCAGACGAGGGCGAGCGGGGCGGCGACCGAGACGATCAGGCGTCCGCGCAGGGCGGGCCGGTGGCCGGCCACCCATCCCATCGCGGGAGCGACGGCCAGCGGCGCCGCGGCGGTCAGCGTCAGCGTGAGCCGGGCCGGCCCCGGCGCCATCCCGAGCCCCTTGACCAGGTACGGGTAACCCCACAGCGTCGCCAGCACCATGAACGACGACATCAGCGTGAAGTGCACCCACAGCGCGGTACGCGTCCCGCGCTGGGCCAGCGTCGTCCGTAGGTCCGTGAGGACGGAAACGGGGGCGGACCTGGAACGTTCCACGGCCGTGCCGCCCGGATGGTCGCGAATCCACCACCCCACGGCCACCGCCAGCGCCGCGCTGAGGACCGCGGTGCCGAGGAAGGTCGGGGTCCAGCCGTACACGCGCAGTGACGCCGACAGCGGGACGGTGCCGGAGACCTGGCCGAGCGCCCCGGTCATCGCCGTGAGCGCCGTCAGCAGGGCGAACCGCCGTCGGGGGAACCACGAGGCGGCCAGCCGGATCACGCTGATGAAGGTGAAGGCGTCGCCGAGACCGACGAGTGCCCGGCCGAGCACCGCGAGCGGCATCGAGGTCGCGGCCGCGAAGAGCACCTCGCCGAAGGCCATGGACAGCAGTGCCGCGACCAGCATCCGGCGCGGGCCGAACCGGTCCGCCATGATGCCGGCCGGGATCTGCATCACCAGATAGACGCCCAGCTGGAGGATGGCGAAGGTGGACAGCGCGGTGGCACCGAGGTCGAAGCGCTGCTGAGCGGCCAGGGCGGCGACGCCGAGACTCGTACGCTGGAAGAACGCGACCAGGTACACGAGCGCGCCGACGGCCCAGATGCTCCAGGCGCGGCGGCCGCCGAGCGGGTGGGGGCCGGTGTCGGGACGGGGCGGCGACAGGACCGCGAGATTCACTTTTCGCCTTTCGGGGGCAGGGCCGTTCTGCGCCTGCTTCGGGGGAGGTGGGGCTGTTGTGAACCGGTGGGTTCAGGAGCGGCCGTGAAGCGCCGCTGTGGCGGTCTGGAGGTGGCGGTGGATCGCGGTGCGGATCCGCCGGCGGTCGCCGGAGCGCACGGCCGCCAGGATCTCCGAGTGGTCCCTGATCGCGTCGGCCGCGCGTACGGGGTCGCTGGCGGTCAGCCGGGCCATGCGCAGCTGCCGGTCGCGCAGCGAGTCGTACAGCTGGGTGAGGATCTCGTTGCCCGCCGCGGCGACCAGCGTGCGGTGGAAGCAGCGGTCGGCGTGGGCGAACTCCTTGGCGTCGGCGGCGCCCGAGTGCTCGCGCATGGCCTCCAGAAGCCTCGTGAGCTCCGCGACGAGCTCGGGGCCGATGGTCGCCCGGCCGGCGGTGAAGGTCTCCACCAGCTCCCTGGTCTCCAGTACGTCGGAGATCTCCTGCGGGGAGACCGGCAGGACCAGCGCACCGCGTTTGGGGTAGAGGCGTACGAGCCCCTCGGTCTCGAGCCGCAGCAGCGCCTCGCGTACGGGGGTGCGGGACACCCCGACCTCGGAGGCGATCTCGCCTTCGCTGAGCAACGCGCCGCCCGGATAGGCGCGCTCGAGGATGGCCTGCTTCACGTGGTCGTAGGCCCGGGAGGTTGCTGTGGTCATCTTGTATCTATGTTACATACAAGACGTATGCCACGGATGATGGGGTGTGCGGTGTTCGGATTAACCCGGCCCGGCGGACCGGTAGCCTCATACGTTGGCCGGTCGGTACGGGAGAGGATTCACACGTGACGCTCGTCATCGCCATGGACGGCCCCTCGGGTTCGGGCAAGTCCAGCGTGTCCAAGGGCGTGGCCCGCGCCCTGGGGCTGCGCTACCTCGACACGGGCGCGATGTACCGCGCCGTGACGTGGTGGATGCTGCGCGAGGGCGTCCCGGTGGACGATCCGGCCGCGGTCGCGGCCCGCGCGAGCGAGCCCGGCCTGCACTGCGGCACCGACCCGGACTCCCCGGAGATCTCCGTGGACGGCACGGACGTCTCCGGGCCGATCCGCAGTTCCGAGGTCACCGGCGCGGTGAGCGCCGTCGCTGCGGTTCCGGAGGTACGCGAACGCCTGGTCGCCCTGCAACGGGAGATCATCGGCGCCGAGAGCATCGTCGTGGAGGGCCGTGACATCGGCACCGTCGTCGCGCCGGATGCCCCGGTGAAGATCTACCTCACCGCGAGCCCGGAAGTACGCGCGCGGCGCCGCAGCAGGGAGCTGACCGGCGCCACCGTCTCGGCGACCCAGGCCGACATGGCCCGCCGCGACCGCCTCGACTCCACGCGCAAGGCCGACCCGCTGGCGCGGGCGGCCGACGCGGTCGAGGTGGACACCACCAGCCTCGGGCTTGCCGAGGTCATCACCGAAATCGTCCATATAGCGAATGGGGCCAAGGGAACCGGTGGAGCGGTTCGCGAGGCGCTGTCCAGCGAGGAAAGCCCGTGAGCGAGACCGAGATCCAGCATGCCGACGTCGTCGGGGTGGCCGACGCCGTCGAGCACGACATGGCCCCTCCACCGGTCGTGGCCGTCGTGGGACGGCCGAACGTCGGTAAGTCCACGCTGGTCAACCGCATTCTCGGCCGCCGCGAGGCGGTCGTGGAGGACGTTCCGGGCGTGACCCGCGACCGGGTGGCCTATGACGCCGCCTGGGGCGGACGCCGGTTCACCGTCCTTGACACGGGCGGCTGGGAGCCGAACGCCGAGGGCCTCGCCGCCGCCGTCGCCGACCAGGCACGCCTGGCGGTCGACGCGGCCGACGTCGTCCTGTTCGTGGTGGACGCCACCGTCGGCTCCACCGACACCGACGAGGCCGTCGGTGACGTCCTGCGGCGGTCCAAGAAGCCGGTCGTGCTCGCCGCGAACAAGGTCGATGACGCGCGGGCCGAGGCGGACGCCACCCAGCTGTGGTCCCTCGGCCTCGGCGAGCCGCTCACCGTCTCGGCCCTGCACGGCCGGGGGAGCGGTGACCTGCTCGACGCCGTGCTGCAGGCGCTGCCTGAGGAGGCGCCGCCGGAGACGTTCGGCGTCGCGGGCGGCCCGCGACGCATCGCCCTGCTCGGCCGGCCCAACGTCGGCAAGTCGAGCCTGCTCAACAAGCTCGCCGGGGAAAACCGTGTGGTCGTCGACTCCGTCGCCGGCACCACGCGTGACCCGGTCGACGAGCTCATTGAGCTGGGCGGCCGGACCTGGAAGTTCGTCGACACGGCCGGCATCCGCCGGCGAGCCCGCGAGAACCAGGGCGCCGACTTCTACGCCACGCTGCGCACCCAGTCCGCGCTGGACCGCTCCGAGGTCGCGGTCGTCCTGGTGGACGCGAGCGAGCCGCTCGCCGAACAGGACCTGCGGATCATCTCGATGGTGATCGAGTCGGGTCGTTCGCTGGTCCTGGCCTTCAACAAGTGGGATCTGGTCGACGAGGAGCGCCGTCACTTCCTCGACCGCGAGATCGACCGGCAGCTCCACCACGCCCGCTGGGCGCCACGGGTCAACATCTCGGCCCGTACGGGCCGGCATGTGGAGAAGCTCGTGCCGGGCATCGAGACGGCCCTGGAGGGCTGGGGCCAGCGCGTGCCGACGGCCAAGCTCAACTCCTTCATGTCCGACCTGGTCGCCGCCAAGCCGCACCCGGTGCGCGGCGGAAAGCAGCCGCGCGTGATGTTCGCCACGCAGGCGGGCGTGCAGCCGCCGCGGTTCGTGCTGTTCACGACCGGCTTCCTCGAGGTGGGCTACCGCCGCTTCATCGAGCGCAGGCTCCGTGAGGAGTTCGGCTTCGAGGGCACTCCCATCGAGATCAGCATGAAGATCCGGGAGAAGCGCTCCCGTAAGTAGGGCCCCGCCGGTACGGCGTGACCCGATGTACGCGGTGGCCACATGCGGCCCTGTGTCCTGCTCGCTTGACAATTTCGGTCAGAGGTCGCTGACGGCCAGGCCGCCCGGTTGCGCCGCGAAGGCGCAGCCCAGGCTCGCCCGGCTGAGCTTGGGGATCGCCGTCGTCCTGGTGTCGGTATGCGTGGGGATGATCACTTATTCGTGACCCTGTCGACACCAAAATGCGGCCACATAAGGCCTTTCGTCCGATCTGTCCTTCGGCTGCCGTGAAGCACTGTTCGTCAAGCTCACGAGTGAAAACTAAGATCAACTGGCCGTCAAGACTGACATGCCGGTTACAGCGGCCGGTTCGCGATGGGTGATTACAGCTAGCCAGAGTGCCTTGCGTTTTGTGACCGAAATATCCACGATGATCTCTGTAGACCGCACAGGTAAGCAGGACACTTCGGCAGGAGGTACGCGTGATCGGCTATCTCGCCATGAATCGCCCGTTAGGGCGTTCATAGTCGTCGGGACCTGACTCCTTCCCCTTACTGACACCCCGACCTGTGAGAGCGGACACCAATGAGCAAGGCTCTTCTGTCTCTGTCAACGAACGAGTTCATCGCTGGCATCGAAGCGGTCGCGTCCAAGTTCGACTCCGCGAGCTACCCGCAGCAGAACCTTCCGGCCGATGACTGGGCGCTCCTGGTGGGGAGCGGCGTGCTGCTGCCGGCCCTGCCCAGGGAGCACGGCGGCCGCGACAGTCACGTCGAGATGTGCCGGGTCGTCGAGACCCTGTCCGAATGGAACCTGCCGCTCGGCATGTTCACGACGATCATCACGGGAGTGGCGCTGCGGCCCATCGCGCTGTACGCGAGCGAGGAGGCCAAGCGGGAGGTGCTCCCGCTGTTCGCCGGCAGTGACCCGTTGATCGCCGGTTTCGCCTCCACCGAGCCTGGCTGCGGCTCGGCCATGTCCAGCATGCAGACCACGTGGGAGGAGGTCGAGGGCGGCTACCGGATCCGCGGGCGCAAGCACTGGCAGGCGTTCAGCTTCTCCGCGAACTGGTGGCTGGTCAGTGCGAAGAACGACGACCACGGCCGCCGTGAGTACGCCTACTTCATCGTCAAGCGCAGTGAGGGGTTCCGCACCGCGGAACGCTACGAGCCGCTGGGCCTGAAGGTGATCGACTACGGCCTCAACGACATCGACGCGTTCGTCCCTCCGCACCGGCGGATCCACGCCGAGGGACGGAACCTGAAGCCGATGGTGGAGATGCTCATGGCGTCGCGGGCGATGATGGCCGCGATGGGATGCGGCTTCCTGCGCCGCATCAGCCGGGAGGCGCATGAGTACGCGGACGGCCGTCAGATCGGCCCTGCGCCGCTGTCGGCGATCCGGTTCGCCCAGTACCGGCTCACGGCCATCGACACCTCGTACACGATCTGTGAGGCGCTCAACCACCATCTCCATACGAGGCTGGACATGAAGGCCGACATGCTGGGGGCGTTCCCGGCCGTACAGGCCATCAAGACCGTCGCCACCGACCGGATGCTCAGCGCGGCCCACCACTACCAGCAGTTGGTCGGTGGTGAGGGGTACCGCAGCGGCTCGCCCACCAACATCTCCGCGCAGGGGTTCCTGGACGCGCGGGTCTTCACCATCTTCGACGGCACCAACGACCTGCTCAGCCAGCAGCTCACCGAGTACTGCCTGGCCAGGCTGGGCGGCCGGTCCCTGCGGGGCTTCCTGGCCGACTGGCCGCTCACGGCGGCCGGCGTCAGGAGCCAACACCCGGACCTGAGGTTCCTCGACCGCGAGCTCCGGCAGGAACACCTGGTCCTGGCCGGCCGGGTCATCGCCTACCTGTTCGCGATCAACCAGGTCATGGTGTGGGCCGCGGAGACCCACGCCGACCCGGCCAGGGCACGGACCGCCATCGAGTTCCTCAGGGCCGACATCGCCAGGGTCGCGACGGAGTTCGACCTGCTGGCCAGGGGCGTGATCGACATCGGCGAAGAAGCCGCACCCCCGCCGATCAGCGGCCCGATCTCCCGCTCCATCCCTGTCCACGCCCAGACGTGACCCGGACAGGGCGAAGCGGCGAAGGCCGGCCCCCTCGGGGCCGGCGTCGTCCCGTGGGACGTCAGTCGAGCAGTCCCTCACGGCGGCGGATTCGCTGCATCAGCTCGGCTGCCCTCTCCTTGATGAGGTCCAGCCCGGGGTGACCCCAAGGGCGCGGCTCACTGTCGATGATGCAGATCGTGCCGAGAGCCGCGCCCGTACGGTCGATCAGCGGGGCTCCGACGTACGTGCGGATGCCGAGCTTGTCGACGACCGGGTTGCCGGCGAAGCGCGGATAGTCGCACACGTCGTCCAGGACCAGTGCCTTGCGCCGGACCACCACATGCGGGCAGTAGCCATGATCGAGCGGAACCTCCCGGCTCAGTTCCACCGCGTCGGCGGGGTCGGAGCTCGGCGGGTTGTACAACCCGCCGAGGTACTGGCGGTCGGTGACGAAGTTCACCATCGCGAACGGGGGGGTGTCGGCCCCCGAGAGGATCTGAGCGGCTTCGGCGAGTTCGCGGGCGAACGCGTCGAACTCCCGGTCCGGGCCCTGCCCGAGACCGAGTTCTCGCAGTCGCGCCATCCGCTGGGGTGCATCCTTGTCGACGGGCGTCAGCAGATGGCCGTTGGGCTCGTAGATCTGTTCGTACGTCACAGCGATCTCCATGTGTGGGCAGGCTGCGGATTGGACTAGGCGGAAGAGGGAACGGCGGTGAGTAGATGCTTGATCAGGGACCGGAGTGCCGATGTCGCGGATTGGGTGTCACGGGCGTCGCACAGCACGATCGGCACCCGCGGGTCGAGTTCGAGGGCGGCGCGCACCTCTTCAGGCTCGTAGCGGAACGCGCCGTCGAACTCGTTGACGGCGACGAGGAACTGGATGCCGCGGTTCTCGAAGAAGTCGACGGCCTCGAAGCACGCCTGCAGGCGGCGCGTGTCGGCCATGACGATCGCGCCCAGGGCCCCGTTGGACAACTCGTCCCACATGAACCAGAAACGCTCCTGCCCGGGGGTGCCGAACAGATAGAGCACGATGTCGTGGTGGTCGATGGTGATGCGGCCGAAGTCGAGGGCGACGGTGGTCGCGGACTTGTTCTCCACCCCGGAGAGACTGTCGACGCCGACGCTGGCCGCGGTGATGAGCTCCTCCGTGCTCAGCGGTTCGATCTCACTCGCCGCGCCGACGAATGTCGTCTTCCCGACGCCGAAGCCGCCGGCGATCAGGATCTTGACCTGGGTGGGGAACACCTCAGATTCGTTGTAGGCCATCGAGCAGCTTCTCCAGTAGAACTCGGTCGGTGGAGCCCGAAGTAGGACGCGGGGCCCGCATGGTCATGGCTTCGCAGTCCACGAGATCGGCGAGAAGGACCTTGGTGACCATCACGGGAAGGCGCATGTACGCCGCCACCTCGGCGACCGAGAGCGGCTTGTGGCACAGCCCGAGCACCTTGAGGTGCTCGGGATCCGTACGCGAGCTCGTCTGGCCGGTGGTGATCACCAATGAGAGCAGATCCAGGTCCACGGTGGGACGAGTACGGCCTGCGTTGACCGTGTACGGGCGGATAAGAGGCCCGGCATCGTCATCGAGCCATACGTCATCATCACCAGGTGTCGTGCTCATGGGTTCCGGTCGCCCGGGGCGGTGGCCGACGGCCGGGCCGCCGTGTCCAGGAACGGACGGACGGCTCTGATCAGCCGGGCCATCTCGAAACCGACGACGGCCGGGTCGGCCTCCCCCTTCGCCAGTACGGCGAGTACGGAGTTGAAGCCGGCCCACGAGATGAACAACTGGCTGGACTTCAGCTCAGCCACCACCTGCCGGACCTCGTTGCTGTTGTCGAATTTCGCCCCGGCGCTCCGTGCTATGGAGAACAGTCCGGACGCGAGAGCCGCGAACTGCTCCGAGCTGGCACGATCCATACCGTGGGCGGCTTTCAGCATTCCGTCGGAGGACAGTAGGACACTGCCCCGGATGACGGGGACCTCCTCGGCCAGACCCTTCAGCAGCCAAGCTAGATCTGGTGCCTGGTTCGGGGAGACGGCGCTCAATGGACGCTCCTTCTATATATGTGATGTTCCATCAGGCGGTGTTCCCGGCCTCGTCCCCGGGACCGTCTTCCTGGCCGCTGCGCATTCCCTTCTTGAATGCCGCCATCAGTCCTGGATTGTGGTCGGGCTCCGGTTCGTCGGCCGGGGGTGCGGGAGTCGTGAGCAGTTCGGGTGAGAGGTTCGCCTGAGCGTTGCGTCTCGGCAGGTCCGGACGCCGGTCGGCGTTGCCCGCAGGAGCCGGGTCGGGTTGCTGCTGGGTCTGGGGGGAGTCGTTCTGGTCCTCCCAGGTGTGGGAGGACGTCCGGTCGTCCCAGGCGGGGGAGGAGGTCTCGCCGAGGCGAGAGGCGGTGGCCTCGTGGTCGCTCAGCACGGGAGCCATCGTGACGGCGCCCTGACCGGAGCCGGAGAGCGGCATCGACGGCGAGAGCTCGGCGGCCGAGGGGAGGGCCGACGTACCGGTGGAGAGGGCCGCCACGGGCTCCGGCTGGGGCTTGGCCTGCTGGGCCTCCAGCTCCTCTTCCGAGCCGATCAGTTCCTTCGGGATGACGATGGTGGCCTGGGTGCCGCCGTACAGGTTCGTCTGGAGCCTGACGGCGACGCTGTGCCGGCGGGACAGGGCCGAGACCACGAGGAGCCCGATGCGGCCGTCGTGCAGGAGCTCGTCGACGTCGACGCGCTCGAGATCGGCGAGCAGGTCGTTCAGGCGCCGCTGGTTCTCGCGCGGGATGCCGAGACCGCGGTCCTCGATCTCGATGGCAAGGCCGGCCGTTACGGGTTCCGCGCGGAGGAGCACCTGCGTGTGCGGCGGCGCGAACTTGGTGGCGTTCTCGATGAGTTCGGCGAGCAGGTGGATGACGTCCGCGACCGCGCCGCCGTCCAGGGTCCCCTCGACGGGCGGCACGACCTTGACGCGGTTGTAGTGCTCGACCTCGGCGATGGCCGACCGGAGCACCTCGTACATGGTCACCGGCCTGCTCCACTGGCGCCGGGAGGCGGCCCCGCCGATGACCGCGAGGCTCTCGGCCTGGCGGCGCATGCGGGTGCTCAGGTGGTCGACCCTGAACAGGCCCTTGAGCAGGTCCGGGTCCTCGACCTGGTTCTCCAGCTCGTCGAGCCCCTTGATCGCCCGGTGGGACAGCGACTGCATCCGGCGGGCCAGGTTGACGAAGATCTCGACGCGCTGCGCGGAACCGGTGCCTCCGCCGGTGTTGGCGCTGGCCGCGTTGATGATGGCGTTCCAGGCCTCGTTCTGAGCTTTCTGTATCTCATGCCCGAGACGTACGAAGAGGTCGCTGGTCGCGGCGGGCCTGGAGTCGGCGGCGTTGGGCGGCGGAGTCTCGCCGGCCGCGATCCGGTCCGCCAGCCCCTGCACTTCCTGCCGGCCGCGGGACACCAGGAACCCCAGCTCACCGAGCCGCCGCTGCAGGTCCTCGGGGTTGCCCGCCGGATGACCGAATATCCGCCGTTCCCGCCGCGTCGCGGTGTCCGCCCCGAAGACCGCCGCGCCGATGACGACCACCGCTGCCGCGGCGATGACGACCAGTGTCAGGCGAGCCTTCGGCGACGAGGATCCCGCCACGAGCAGTTCCATCACCGCGAGCGCCCCCAGGAACGCCATAACGGCGGTGGGAATGATGGAAATGTACAGATGGAGGGCGTTCACGCTGATGGAGCGACGTTTTCCTCGGCCGGATGGCCTGCCATGGCGTCCAGCGTCTTGGCGTTCAGGGACAGCGGTAGGCAGGGGGAACTCAGACATCGGCGTCCTTGGTACAGGGGGGACCGGTCGACAACAGGGTCACAATACTGAGTAATCCGCACATGTATCGAAACACTCCGTATTTGAGTGACGCCCGACACTCAGGCGATGACGGGGCGGCGGTCTGGCACTTATGGGTGACCTCTATAGCCGCTTAGGGTCTCTCGGTCGAGTTGTCGCCTTTGCGTGTTTTCTGGGCATTTGTCGCCTTTGGGATATTCGTCCGGGATGAGACGTATGCGCTCTTACCTCTGAGCGCCGGGGCTCGTCTCGGTGCGAGCTCGGGCATTCGGGGTCCGCCCGGCGCCGCCGATATCCGCTCGCAGGTCAGACCGTCTGTGCCGCTGACACTCTCGCCTGCTCGCACGAGCCCATCGCCGGTCGGCATCCCGACAACATCAAAAGTCTTGACAAAAAAAATTGTCGGTACGATGCTACTCGCATGTTCGAAGTGGCAGTGATCGAGGACTCCGGCCGCGGCCGTCCCCAGACCACCGTCACGCCGGCAGACGGAAAGCACACGGAGGACTGACATGACCGCCACGACCACACTCCCGCAGACCTCACGATCCACCGCCACGAGCCCCCGGCGCCTCAGGGGCATCGCGGTCGGCGCCGCCGTCGTGACCACCGGCGCGCTCTACACCGCGGCCCGCGCGCTGGGCACCGACTTCACGCTGACCGACCCCGGAAAGGCGCAGGCGCACCAGCTGATCCTGCCGGAGATCGTCGTCTTCACCCTCGTCTTCTCCCTGCTGGGCTGGGCCGCGCTGGCCCTCCTGGAGCGCTACGTCCGGCGGGCGAGGGGCGTCTGGACCGCGCTCGCCTGCACCGTGCTCCTGCTCTCGCTCGTGCCGATCGCCGTCGAGCAGGCCACCGGCGGCACCAAGGTCATGCTCGTCCTGATCCACGCCGCCGTGGCCGCCGTACTCGTGCCGGTCTTCCGGCTTGGCCGACGCTGACGGAGTACCACCCGCTGGGCGGCGTTTGTATACGCACCGTCATCATTCGTACAGTGATTTGGTCAGGCATCGATCCACTCAGTGCCGGCCGGCGAGAAGGACAGGCCGTGGACGCACGGGCCTCGCGCCCGTGGGCGGCGACCGATGTGCGAAGACCGTTCACTCGTCGCCTGCGGGCCATGCGGACCTCACTGGACACACGAGTACGCCCCTGGCGGGCCGAATGCAGCGAAGTCCGCCGGCTCGCGGATGAACGGGGCGCTCTGCAGAATGTCGCGACCTTGGTGGCTCGCGGGTCCTCGCCGTCAGTGATCTTCAAAGCGGCCGCGAGCGCACTCGGTTCCTTGGTCAGAGCGGACTACACCGCGGTCAATCGCTGCGAGATCGACCAGACGATGTCGGTCGTCGCGCTCTGGCGCGCCGCCGGCACCCCCGACATCGGACTCCCGTTCGGCGGACGCTGGTCGCCGGGTCAGGACACCCCCTCGGCGGAGGTTCTGCGAAGCCACAAGCCGACCCGAGGTGCGACCGCGGCCATCCGTGGCGACATCGGCGGCTGGCACAGGGCGCGCCGCATCGGGCACATCGTGGCCTGCCCCGTCATCGTCGACGATCGTCTGTGGGGTCACTATGTCCGCCCTGTACCTCGGCTCGGAGCCACCGCCGGACGACACCGAAGAACGCATGGGCAAGTTCCTGGAGCTCCTGAACTGCGCGATCACGCAGGCCGAGACCCGCGCGGAGCTCATCGCCTCCCGCGCCCGCCTTGTCGACAGCGCCGACGCCGCCCGGCGCCGCATCGAGCGCGATCTGCACGATGGAGTACAACAGCATCTCGTCTCACTGGCGCTCCAGATGCGCGAGACCGAGGCGTGCGTGCCACCTGACCAACAGGAGCTCAGGCAGCGACTGGCCGACACCGTCGAGGGCCTGTCGGACACCCTCGACGAGCTCCAGGGGATCGCAACCGGACTGCACCCGCCCGCCCTGACACGAGACGGCCTGGACGCCGCCCTCGAAACACTCGTCGCCCGTTTCCCCGGACCTGTCGAACTACATATCGACGCGGAGGGGCGTCTCCCCGAAGAACTCGAAGTCGCCATTTACTACGTCGTATCGGAAGCATTGACGAACGCCCTCAAGCACGCCTACGCGACGGCGGTGCGCGTCGACCTCGACCAGGAGGCTTCAACGGTCCGGCTGTCGGTACGCGACGACGGGTGTCGGAGGAGCCGGCACCGCCCAGGGTTCCGGCCTGATCGGTCTCAAAGACCGCGTCGAAGCTCTCGGCGGCACCATCCAGATCACCAGCCCCGCAGGGGGAGGCACGACACTCCTCGTGACGATTCCCTGCCCGGGGGCCTGACCGGCCGGCCACGACGGCTCATATGACAGTGGGAGGGACGCCGGACATCCGGCGTCCCTCCCATGGTCACTCGGCTACAGACGATCTCATTCGAAAGTGGCCTCTGCTCTCGGCCGGGACGGCCCCCTATGATCCCGCGGTCGCAGGATTGAGAAGTCCAAGCCGGTGCGGCAGCTGCGGTCGCTGTGCGACGCCCGCCAGGCCCTGTTCGGCCAGTGGAGACAGAAGGACCCGAACAGCCCGGCACACGACCCGTCGCACGCCGTGGATCTCGCTGTGGAGAGGGGTGACGCGTGATCCGGTGACGGCTGGAGCCGCCGCCTCAGGCCGTCGCGAAGCGGGTGAGTACCGCCTCGGGGCGGACGGTGGGCAGGGCGCGGCGGAAGGTGCGGTAGTAGGCCAGTTCCTCCTTGGTGCGCGGGGCGTTGCCCGACTCGGCGCGTGCGGCGGTCAGTTCGGTGTCGTCGATGCGCGTGTCCCAGCGGTCACCGAGCAGGCCCTGTGCGCCGCTGCCGGTGCCGAACTGGACCTTGCGGCGCCACAGCAGCCGATCAGGCAGCCGGCCGGCGAACGCGCGGCGCAGGTGGCCCTTCTCCATGCCGTCGGGCTCCAGGCCCTTCATGGAGGCGGGCAGGGACATGGCGTGTTCGATGACCCGCGCGTCGAGGAACGGTACGCGGGCCTCGAGCCCGTGCGCCATGGTGACTCGGTCGCAGCGCTGGAGGTTGAGGCCGTGCAGGTCGCCGAGGGTGCGTTCCAGCTCCCGCGCCAGTTCCCCTGGCCCGGCGTGGGAGCGGTGGTAGTAGTCGTAGCCCGCGAACAGCTCGTCGGCACCCTCACCGGTCAGTACGGCCTTCACGTGGCGCGCGGCCAGCGCGGACAGGAACCAGTTCGGGACGGCGCTGCGGATGAGGCTGGCGTCGAAGGACTCGACCGAGGTCACGACCTGGTCGACGGCAGCCAGCACCTCGCCGGCGTCCAGCACCGCCTCGTGGTGCTCGGTGCCCAGGAAGTCGGCGGCGTCCCTGGCGGCGAGCAGGTCGGTGGAGTCGGCGGTGCCGACGGCGAAGGTCTTCAGCCGCCGCCCCGTTGCCGCGTACTCCTCGGCCGCGATGGCCGCGACGAGCGTCGAGTCGAGTCCGCCGGACAGGAAGACGCCGACCTCCACGTCGGCCATCAGGTGGCGGCGTACGGAGTCGGTCAGCACGTCACGGGTGGCCTTCTCCGCCGACTCCGGTGCGGAGTCCGCCCATTGACCGCTGTCGGCCGCGGTGGGGACGGCGTGAGCGAATCGGCGCAGTCCCGCGTCCGGCGTCCAGACGAAGCCGGGCGGGAAGGACTCGACGGACGCCTGCACCGGCGCGGGAAAGGCTCCGATCTCGGACGCGAAGAAGACCTGACCGGCATGCCGGGCCCAGTACAGGGGCTTGATGCCGAGCCGGTCCCGGGCCGCGACGAAACGGCCGCCGGGAGCGGCGGCGCACAGCGCCCACATGCCTTCCAGCCGGTCCAGCGCCGTGGGGCCTTCGGTGCGCAGCAGGGCGAGCGCCGCCTCGCTGTCGGAGCCGGTGGCGAAGGACGCCGGGCCGAGGGCGGCACGGATGTCGGCGTGGTTGTAGATCTCACCGTTGCAGACCAGGGCCCAGCCGCCGGCGCCGCCCAGGGGCTGGCGGCCGCCGTCGAGGTCGACGATCGACAGCCGGGTGTGGCCGAGCCAGGCGTGCGTGCCGACCGTGAGGTCGTCGCTGTCGTCGGGTCCACGATGGCTGAGGCGGGCGAGGATCGAACCACCTAGGGCGCGCGTGTCCAGGGGGTTCTCGTCGACATGCAGACTGTATACAGCGGCTATTCCACACATGCCAGCGACGTTAGGGCAGATTGAGGCACGAGGGACAATCAGGAAACCCCTGCCGGTCGGCACCGCCTTCCGGATCGAGAGGGCAGTGTCCACCTCACGCCGAACTCGAGCACAAGCCGAGGACCGCCGGCCCATCACCCTCGGTGGATCAAGGCTCAGGTGGCGGAGATCAGGTCGTGCGCCGCGGCCCGCAATGCGTTGCAGGCCTGCTCCAGTACCTCCGGAGAGGTGGTCACCCGGGGTAGATCGTCGGGGGTGTGGAACTCACGGAAGTTCCCGGCCAAGGACAGCAGTGGGACCGAGGGCCCCAGAATCGTGTTCCACACGGCTCCTTCGCCGGGGAATTTGGCCGCCTGGTTGAACCTCGCGGAGGCGAGGTCGGCGGCGAGCCCAGGAACCGCGTCGAAACCCGGATTGCTTGCCACGCCCCGGGGCACCAACTCAGAGCGCCCGTCGGGCCCGACGGCGGCTGCCGCGAGCGAGGCACCCAGGTGGAAGACCGCGCGCGGCTGGAGATCGAACTCGTCGGCCAGGTAGGCCCGGACACCGTAGTTGTTCAGCTCGTGGCCCGTGTTGCCGAGGAAGAACACCGGGTGTTCGCGTGAGAGCTCGCCGGCCAGTGCCAATGCCAGCGCGATGCCGGTCCCGCGCTCGGCTGCGCAGGTGAACCATCCGCTCAGGGGGTGGTGACGACGATTGGATCGGATACCGGCGTCCGGGTGCCGAGCCAACCCGTCAGGCAGTACGAACGTGCAGGAAGAGTCCGTGCCTTGAAGTCGACCTCGGCGCCGTAGCGCTGGATCTGGTCCGCGACATGTCCAGGGACGAGCAGCGTCGGGACGCCCGTCTTCTCGACGTCGGGGTCGCTGTTGTAGGCCACCAGCCCGTCGTACGACGGATAGCCACTGGCGGTCGTACTGGTCGTGGGCAGCAACGCCAGAGCGGCCCCGGCATGAGCGGCCTCGGCCACCGCCGCGAGCACTGCTGGATCGCTTCCGTCCTTACTGGTCGTCACGGGTCGTACGAACTCTGCGCGGCCCTTCACCCGGCCGACACCTTCGTAGTACAGCGGGATGGTCGGCACGCGAGTTTTCCCGATCCGGACCTCTGCCTCCCACTGGTAGTGCGGGTAGTCATAGCCCCACCGGCCGGTGACCGCACCCAGATCCCGCAACTCACGCTCGAGCCACCTGAGCGCAGCCGACTCCCCGCCGGTCCCGGTCCGGTGGATCGGCCACTGGCTGTAGCCCTCGACGATCGAGTAGAGCCAGGCGCCTACGCCGCTCCCGTCCCGCGAGGCGCCGAGCGAACGACGAGCGGCGTCGGCGCGAGCCGGGCCAGCGCCGATGCCGGCAACCGCGGCTCCGGCAGCGAGCACTGCCCGGCGAGTCGGGTGCGCGGCGAGGTTCGACCTGTTGGAGGTCATTCACTGCTCCGTGAGTTGGCGGGGTTCTTTGTCGATCAAGACTACCGATTTAGGTGAGAATACGGCCGCGGGGGATCGCCACACTTGACGCGCCACTGAGAGTGGCCCAGCGTGCCAATTGGCCAAGGACCACCCGAGGTCGGGCCAGGTGGCTCCGGGATGACTCAGGAGGCGTCGGGAGCTATCCGTCAGTACGACAACAGGAGGGCCGCAGAACTCCCGCGGCCCTCCTGCATGGTCACTCAATTAGGTACTCAGCGGCCAACCATCTTGATCGCAAATACCCTCTGATCTCGGTCGGGACGGCGGGATTCGAACCCACGACCCTTTGACCTCCAGGCATATCCTGCCGTGCAGGGACGTGACCAACCACCAGGTCGGAGAGCCTGTCAGCGTCCGTTAAATCCGGGTGGGTACGCCTCGGTAGTCACTCACTTAGACACTCACCTGGGATCGATGCAGGCGCACTGGGGCATGGGGCGACGGTTTGGGAACGGGTTGACCTGCACGCCTATGACCAGGGGAAGCGGCTTTGTTGTGTACTTCCTGCCCCGGCACTGCCCCCGCGAGTAAGCCGACCC
>DASQPY010000492.1:0-5411 GCA_035643735.1 Actinoallomurus sp.
GCGGCGGCGAGAACGATGAGCCAAGCCATGGTCGCGGTCATGAGGACGTCTGCGCGCGCGCTTCACGCCACGATGCGAGAAGCTCCGCCTGCAGACCGAACATCTCCTTGTGCTCCTCGGGCTCGGCATGGTCATAGCCGAGCAGATGGAGAATCCCGTGAGTGCACAGCAGGTGCAGCTCGTCCTCCGCGCTGTGACCGGCCTTTCCCGCCTGCTTCGCCGCGATGACCGGGCACAGCACGACGTCACCGAGCAGCGCCGGGTCGGCCGGCGCGTCCTCGGTGCCGCCGGACACGTGGCCGGGGCGCAGCTCGTCCATCGGGAAGGCCAGCACGTCGGTCGGGCCGGGCTCGTTCATCCACTTTTCGTGCAGCTCGGTCATTGCCGCCTCGTCCACGAGGACGATGGACAGCTCCGCCAGCGGATGCACGTCCAGGCGGTCGAGCACATGGGTGGCCAGCGCGGAGAGCGTCGTCTCGTCGACGACCTCGCCTGACTCGTTCAAGACTTCGATGCTCACTGCTTATCGTCCCCGCTTGCGTGAGCCGCGAGCGTCCTGCTTCAGGTCGCGCGGCCGGCTCTGCAGATCGTGGCGGTCGTACGCGTCGACGATCTGGCCGACCAGCTTGTGGCGTACGACGTCCTTACTGGTCAGGGTACGGAAGCTGATGTCGTCGATCCCATCCAGGATGTCCTGTACGACGCGGAGGCCGCTCTGCTGCCCCGACGGCAGGTCGACCTGCGTGACGTCACCGGTGACCACGACCTTGGATCCGAACCCGAGCCGGGTCAGGAACATCTTCATCTGCTCGGGCGAGGTGTTCTGCGCCTCGTCGAGGATGATGAAGGAGTCATTCAGCGTACGGCCGCGCATGTACGCCAGCGGCGCCACCTCGATCGTGCCGGCCGCCATGAGGCGCGGGATCGAGTCCGGGTCGATCATGTCGTGCAAGGCGTCGTACAGCGGGCGGAGGTACGGGTCGATCTTCTCGTAGAGCGTGCCGGGCAGGAAGCCCAGCCGCTCGCCCGCCTCGACGGCCGGCCGGGTCAAGATGATCCGGTTGACCTCCTTGGCCTGCAGCGCCTTTACCGCCTTGGCCATCGCGAGGTAGGTCTTGCCGGTACCGGCCGGGCCGATGCCGAAGACCACGGTGTGCTTGTCGATGGCGTCGACGTAGTGCTTCTGGTTGAGCGTCTTCGGCCGGATCGTGCGGCCACGCGAGGAGAGGATGTCGAGCGTCAGGACTTCGGCCGGCCGCTCGGTGGTCTCCGCGCGGAGCATGGCGATGCTGCGCTCGATCACGTCGGGAGTGAGTGGCGTGCCGGTCTTCAGCAGGTCGAGCAGCTCCTCGAAGAGCTTGGCGACGAGCTCGGTCTCCTCGGCAGGGCCGGTGATCGTGATTTCGTTCCCGCGCACGTGGACGTCGCTGGCGAAAGTGCGCTCGACGACATCGAGAAGCTCGTCGCGCGAGCCGAGCAGGGCGACCATCGAAAGGTCATCCGGAATCACGATCTTGACTTGCGTGCGCCCGCTGTCCGGTGCGGCGTCAGCGGTGTGAGTTGAATCGGCCATAGCCCGGCCTTGCGGCCTCTTCGTCCCTGCCTTCCGGTTGCGTTCGGTCCTCGGCTGCGTCGTACCCATGTTACCGGCCGAGACCGACCATTTTCGGCTCACTCACCAGCGCGGATCAGCCCGGCGGCCAGTTCAGGCCGCGCCCTCCGAGCACGTGGGCGTGCACGTGGAAGACGGTCTGGCCGGCGCCCGGCCCGGTGTTGAAGACCACCCGGTAGCCGGTGTCGGCGACACCGTCGTCGACCGCGACCTGGTGTGCCTCGCGCACGATCTCGGCGAGCAGCTCGCCGTCGGAAACGGCGAGCCCGGCCGCGGTCGGATGGTGCTCCTTCGGGATCACCAGCACGTGCGTGGGCGCCTGCGGGTTGATGTCGCGAAACGCCAGCGTACGGGCTGACTCACGGACCACGGTCGCGGGCACGTCACCTGACACGATCTTGCAGAACAGGCAGTCGTGTTCTGTCACTGAACTCTCCTCACGCCCCATGGTCAGCATGGTCAGCGCATGTTATCGCGACCGGGGCTCCCCGCTCGTCTGCGAATCGTTACCCGCGGGCGACGCCGCCATGGCCAATAACCGTCATCCTCTGGTTAGGGTTGCTGTCACGCGAACCCCCGGCCCCCGGACCCCAGCCGACCCCTCATCCGAAGCCGGTCCAAGTTCGCATGAACTTGCGGATCCGATATGTCGTCCAAGCGACAAGAGACATGTCGGTGGCACCGATGGGCGGGATAAGGCGAGACAGAGGTATGGCCTTTCGTAAACCTCAGAGTGAGGGCGCGCGTCCCACTGATGTGACCGAAACCCTCGTAGCCAGGAGCACGGCGGGAGCCGTGGCGGTCGCCTGGGATGCAGACCAGGCGGTCACCGCGCTCTACAGTGCGCATTACCGCTCACTGGTGCGTCTCGCGGCGTTGCTCGTACGCGATACCGCGACGGCCGAGGAGGTCGTACAGGACGCGTTCGTCGCCATGCACGGAGCCTGGCGGCGGCTGCGCGAGCCGGACAAGGCTCTGTCGTATCTGCGGCAGTCCGTCGTCAACCGGTCACGATCAGTGTTGCGGCACCGTGCCGTCGTGGAGAAGTACGCCCCCAAGGGGCTGCCCGACGCACCGAGCGCGGAGAACGGCGCGATCGTGGAGCTCGAACGCACCGCGGTCGTCAAGGCGCTCGGCGGGTTGCCGAATCGACAGCGGGAAGCACTCGTGCTCCGCTACTACGGTGATCTGTCCGAGGCGGAGATCGCTCGGTCAATGGGTATCAGCCGGGGGGCCGTCAAGAGCCACACCGCGCGCGGGATGGCCGCGCTACGCAGCGTCCTGGAGCAGCAGTAATGACCCAACCCTTCGACGACGAGTACGGCGACCGTCTTCGCCGTGCCCTTCACGCGGAAGCGGAAGCGGTCACGCCCTCTGCGGAGGGACTTGAACGGATCCGCAGCAAGATAAACGACAAGCGCGAGCGGCGGTTCGGGTTCTCCCTGACCGCGCCGTGGATGCGTCCGCTGGCGGCCCTGACCGCCGCGGTGTTCGTCTGCGGCGCCGCCGTCACGGCCACTCCGGCGCTCAAGAACTTCGTCCAGACCGGTCACTTCAGCGACGACTCCGGCAGCGGCGACCCGGGACGGACGTCCAACGGCGGACGCTCCCAGGGTGAGGTGGTGCCGGGCGGTTCGCCGGACCCGGCCCCGAGCACATCACCGAGCCCTAGCGCCATTCGCACGCCGAACGCCGGCAAGCACGTGGTCAGCGGCTCCACCTGCCAGCCCGGTTGGACCACGGTCACACCGTCGGGCAGCCCGGCCGTCGCCCCGACCGAACCCGGCACGACCGTCACCTGCCAGCCGGGCGAGGGATCCGACCCGGCGTCACCACCGGTCACGGAGCAGCCGCCCCCGGTGTCCTCGCCACCCGACGTGCCGACCGACCCGCCCCCCGCGTCGGTTCCCAACGCGAACCCGAACCAGTCCCCCTGACCCCGCGCCGGGTCATCCGGCGGCCGCCGCCATGATCAGGTCGAGCGCCTCGGCCACCCGGTCGCCGTGCGTACGGTGGACCACGATGCAGATCCGCAGGGTCTGCCGGCCCTCGACCACGGTGCTCGAGAGCAGCACCCGGCCGTCCGCGTTGACGCGGTCCAGGAGACGGCGGGTGGCCCGGTCCGCCGCCGCGACGTCGCCGTTCTGAGGTCGCACGCGGAAGGCCACCGTGCTCAGGTCCGGCCGCCAGGGCAGTTCGAGCGACGGCACCGTGGCGAGCTTCTCGTGCACCTGCTCGGCCAGGTCGAGCTTCTCGTCGAGCGCGGCGCGGAACGCCGCCACACCGTGCAGGTGCAGGGGCAGCCAGGCACGCAGGCCGCGATTCTCCCGGCTGAGCTCCGGTCCCAGCTGCGCGTAGTTCGGCAGGCCGTCGCCGGATTCGGCATCCTGCAGGTAGTGCCCGGTGCCCTCGTGCGCGGCATGGAGCGTGGCCGGATCCCGTACGACGAGGGCGCCGGTGCCGAAGGGCAGGAACAGCGTCTTGTGGGGGTCCAGGGTGATCGAGTCGGCCTGTTCGGTGCCGGCCAGCCGGTCGCGTCCGCGCTCGGTGAGCCGGAAGAAGCCGCCGTAGGCCGCGTCCACGTGGAACCAGACTCCCTCGCGCCGTGCCAGCTCGGCCAGGGCCGGCAGCGGGTCGATCGTCCCCGTGTCGGTGGTACCCGCCGAGCCGACCAGCAGGAACGGACGCAACCCGGCGTCCCGGTCGGCCCGGATCATCGCCGCCGCGGCGTCGACGTCCATCCGCAGGTCGCCGGTCGAGGGCACGACACGGACGTTGCGCTCCCTGATGCCCGCGAGCCTGGCCGCCTTCGCCACGGAGTGATGGGCGTACGCGCCGACGTAGAGGGTTCCCTCCCCGATCGCCTCGCCGAGATGAGCGTGCCGGGCGGCGACCAGGGCGGAGAAGGTGGCCATGGAGCCCCCGGTGGTCAGCATGCCGCCGCTGCCGGCCGGCAGTCCGGAGACGTCCCGGGCGATCCAGCGCACCACGCTCTCCTCGAGAGCGGCCAGGGCGGGGGCGCCGACCGCCAGGCCGCCGTAGCGGTTCACCCCGCGTGTGTAGAACTCGGCCAGAGCGGAGGTGTAGAGCCCCCCGCCCGGCACGTAGGCGAGGTATCCCGGGCCCGCCGTCTCCAGCGCATGGTCGGTGGCACGTTCCAACCGGTCGAGCAGCGCGGTCAGCTCTCCCGCCTCCTCGGGCGGCGGCGCGAAGAAGGCGCCGACGAGGTCATCCCTGGCCGACGCGGCGCCCGCGGGAGGACTCGTCGGCCGATCCGGCAGCCGTTCGATGAAGGCGGCCACGCGATCAACGACGAGACGCCCCATCTCCGTCATCTCCGCACGGCCGGGCTCAAGGGGAAAGTCGAGGTTCACGCGGAAAATCCTGCCACGTGCTTTTGTCGCGTTTTGCGAGATGAGAGCCCTGACGGGATGCCGGGGGCGGCGAGATCTTCGGCTCTCAGCGGCCGCAATCCCTGGCGTGCACGGGGATCGCGGGCGCACCACGGGCCGCGCGGCGACGGTCCGAACCGGCCTTACGAGCCGACTATCCCCGTCGAAAAGTCATCCGCCGGGCGTACGCCTCGTCACCAGCGGCCGGTGCGGCTGAGCAGTACGGAGGCCGCGGCCACTCCGGCCGTGGACGTGCGCAGGACGGTGGGCCCCAGGAGGGCCAGGGCGGCGCCGGCGGACTCGAACACCGCGAGTTCCTCGTCGGTCAGGCCGCCCTCGGGGCCGACCACAAGGACGATCTCGCCCTTCTCCGGAACCGCCAGGCCGCTCAGCGGGCGCTCGGCCTC
>DASQPY010000493.1:0-8524 GCA_035643735.1 Actinoallomurus sp.
GGACAAGGACGGGTGTAGGGAGAACCCGAGGAAAGGTGCCCAGATGAACCAGGCGAGGCTGCGATCTCCGGACGAGAGGGCGGTGGTCGACGACTCCCACGTCGTCGACCGGTCGCGTACGGATCCGGAGGCGTTCGCCGAGCTCTTCCAACGGCATTCGGGGGAGATCGGGCGCTAGGTCACGCGGCGGGTCGGACCCGGGCCCGCGGAGGACATCGTCGCGGAGACGTTCCTCGTCGCGTTCCGGCGGCGTGAGTCCTACGACCGCGGCCGTACGGACGCGCGGCCCTGGCTCTATGGGATCGCCACCAACGTGATGCGGCGCAACCGGCGGGACGAGGTCCGGGCGCTGCGGGCTCTGGAGCGGACCGGCGTCGACCCGGTCCTGGCCGAGTCCTTCGCCGACCGGGAGAAGAAGGAGTCCACGACCTCGAACGCCCCGCCGTCGGGCGCGATGGTCCAGCGGCGAGGCTCGCATCAGATCACCGAGGCCTGGACCAGGGTCGACCGGCCGTACACCGCCATACCGACCGGCGGGTCACCAAGGGCGACGATCTCACCTCGCGCGGCCTCGACGGCACCCGCACCCGGCGCAAGGGTGAGCTCCTCGTCGACGAGGCGATCCTCGTTTCGAAGATCGTGAACGCTCCGGGGGCACGTTCCTGACGGGCAGGGACCGCACGGCGTACGGCCCCGCCCGCCGTAGCGTTTCGTCCATGGGACGGCCCCGGGACGGAGGACCGCGTGACAGATCCGGCGCCGGCCTGCTGGAACTCGGCCAGAATCACCGGGCAAGTCCTAGTTCGGTACGTATTCGGCATCCACGGCACAAAGCACCACCGGCCTCGCTGCAGCTGGGGCGGCGTACGCGGCGCCTACTCGATGCGCATCGCCACGGACGGCAGCACCTGGTCGTTCGCCGGGCTCAGATCCAGCCTCGCTTGGAGGCTTCGGCGCCCACCTGGAAGCGGGTATCGAGGCCGAGGCGGGACGCGATCGCGGCGATCCGGCGGGTCACGGTGCGCGCGCTCGTACCCAGTTGCCGGGCGATCGCCTGGTCTTTGTAGCCCGCTTGCAACATTCTCAGGAGCAGGAGATCTTCCGTGCTCGGTTGGTCGGAGGTCTCCGGGACCGTCGAGACGATGGGTTGTGCCCGCTGCCAGTAGACGTCGAACAGCTCGAGGAGTGCGTCGAGCAGACCCGATCGATGGACGACGGCGATTCTGTCGTACCGTCCGCCGATCAGCGCGACCAGTGCGACACGACGATCCATGATCCGCAGCCTGAACGGCAGCGTCGGCAGGAACCGGGCCTGCTCGCCGAGGTGGGCCAGGCGGGTGATCAGCTCGAATCGGCCAGACTGCTCCAGCGCCTCGGGGGTGTAGACGGTCCGTATGTCGACGCCGCGGTCCAGCAGATCCCTCGTCAAGACCTCCTCCAGCTCGCTGCTGTACGGGCCCAGGTACGGGGGCCGGTCCAGCACCCAGAAGTGGGTGCGGATCGATTGGGTCAGCTCGGACACCCGCAGGGTGACCGCCGCCTCACCAGTGATCACCTCTACCAGCTCGGTCGGATCCCCCTGCAGTCGGCCGGCGCGGTACTCACTTGCCAGGTCATCGACCGCGTCCCCCACTGCGGCGAACGCCGCCTCGGAATCGGCTCGGCGCTTGGCGAGCAGTGCGCTCAACGCGGTCCGCGGGCTGACCGGCCGGTACTGGCCGCGTCGTTCTCTTCGCAGCACACCCAGTTCCACCAACCGGGCCACCGCGTGTCGTATCCGGTTGGGCGTGGCGCCCAGGTCTTCGGCGATCTCCCGCGCCGTCCGGTCCGGCTTGGCCAGGTGCGCACGGTAGACCCGCTCATCGAACTCGCTGATCCCGAGGGCACCGAGCACCGGGCCTCCTTCTTGTCGTCACCGCCCGGCGGGAGGTCGGGCCGGTAGTGGCGCGATTCGCCAGCCGGCGATATCGGACAAGAGTTTGATCTAGACATCTCCCGGCCACAAGCCTTAAATCCTGGTCGTCGATGCCAAAGCTGCTGCGCGTTCCCGCATTCCCTTCGATCGGCTCACGGCCTCATGCAGGCCGATCCCGCCGATCCGTCACGTCACCCCGACATGCCGCCACGAAAGCCGCGCAGCGCCGATAACAAGGAGTTGAACGTGCGCCAACGCAAGAAGTTGGTCGCCGGTGCCGTCATGCTCGCCATCGCGGGTATGTTCACCGCCACACAGTCGTCGGTGGCGGCGCCCGCGTTCGCTACCGCGGCGCCCCCGGCCGTCACCCCGACCGGTGTGCACTCGGTCACTCTGATCACCGGCGATGTCGTGACGACCCGCCGGTCCGGAACCGGCGGCACAGTGGATGTGCGGCGATCCGACGGCTCTGCCGCCGACGCTCAGATCATCGAGTCGGGTGCCGACCTGTATGTGTACCCACAGGCCGTGATGCCTTATATCGCCGCCGGTATCTTGGACGAGCGTCTCTTCGATGTCACGCGGCTCGTCGCCGACGGCTACGACGATGAGCACGTCAAGCAGCTGCCTCTCATCGTCACCTACACGAACGCGGCCGCACGCTTGCGCGCTACCGCGACACCCGAAGGGGCCGTGAAGGTGCGTGAACTGACCAGTGTTCAGGGCGCCGCGGTCACCGAGGATCGGCGGCGGTCGGCCGGCTTCTGGGCCGCGGTGACCGGCGGTCCGGACAACACGAGGTCCTTCTCCCGGAGTGGTCCGGCCTTCGGCGCCGGTATCTCTCGGATCTGGCTGGACGGCCGGGTGAAGGCGGATCTCGCCGACACCACCGCGCAGATCGGTGCGCCTGAGGTGTGGGCGGGAGGTGACACCGGCCAGGGGGTGGACGTCGCGGTGCTGGACACCGGCGTCGACGCTGGGCACCCCGACCTGGCCGGGCGCATCGCGCATACGGCGAGCTTCGTCCCGAACGAGGACGTCACCGATCGCCACGGCCACGGCACGCATGTCGCCTCCACCATCGCCGGTACAGGCGCCGCCTCTGGCGGAAAGGAGAAGGGTGTCGCTCCCGACGCCCGGCTGGACATCGGCAAGGTCCTCGGCAACGACGGCTCCGGGCAGGACTCCTGGGTATTGGCCGGGATGGAATGGGCCGCACGCGACCAGCACGCCAAGATCATCAGCATGAGCCTGGGCTCGGAGCCCACCGACGGTTCTGACCCGTTGAGCCAGGCCGTCGACAACCTCAGTGCCGAGACCGGGGCCCTGTTCGTCGTCGCCGCGGGCAACGCCGGCGCCTCCGGCACCGTCTCCGCTCCCGGTGCGGCGGACGCCGCGCTCACGGTGGGAGCAGTGGACGGCAACGACGACCTCGCCTACTTCTCCAGTCAGGGACCGCGGGTGGGCGACGACGCCCTGAAGCCTGAGCTGACCGCGCCTGGAGTCGACGTGCTGGCGGCGCGATCGCAGTACGCGCCGGAAGGCGACGGCTACTACCAGACCCTGAGCGGCACATCGATGGCCACCCCGCACGTCGCGGGGGCGGCCGCGCTCCTGGCCGCCGGACACCCGGAACTGACCGGCCAGCAGCTCAAGGACGCACTGGTCAGTACGGCCAAGGCCACGCCGCAGTATGACGCCTACCAGGCCGGCAACGGCCGGGTCGACGCCGCCGCGGCGGTGCACGCGACGGTGTTCGCCTCCGGCACCGCCTTCACCGGGCGGGCGAGTGCCGCGGACGACAAGACATCCCAGCGGCCGGTGACATACACCAACACCACCGGCAGCCCGGTGACCCTCGATCTGGCCGTGGACGCTCCGAACGCTCCCGACAGTCTGTTCTCCCTGTCGACACCCCAGGTCACCGTGCCCGCACACGGGACCGCGACCGCGACCCTCACGATCAACAGTGCGCAGGTCCCGACCTCCACCCACTACACGGGCCAGATCGTGGCATCCGGCCCGGCCCACGTGGTCATGGCCCGTACCGCCATCGCCCTGGGTGCCGTCACGCACAAGCTGACCCTGGTACTCAAGGACGGAAAGGGAAATCCCACGTCCGGCGTGGTGGAACTGCTGCGCATGGGCCAGTTCCAACCCGACTTCTACTCGATCGACGAGACCGGAAGGGCCGAACTGTATCTGCCCGATGACGAGTACTCGGCGATGGCGTTCGCGAACGTGCAAGGAACCCACGGGCCGCACTCGCTGGGCATGGCCCTGCTGGGAAACCCCGACATCTCCCTGGACCACAACGTCGAAGTCGATCTGGACGCCTCGGCGGTACGCCGGGTCGATGCGACCACACCGCAGGAGGCCAGGCCGACGTACGAACGCCTCGAGTACTTCCGCTCGATGGGCGGCGGCTCGTGGCGGAACTTTGTGGAAACCACGGGCCGCTACGACAGCCTCTGGGCCCAGCCGACCGCAACGAAGGTCACGCACGGCGACTTCTACTTCGCCGCCCGCTGGCGCAAGGAGCAGCCCGTGCTGAGCGTCGCCACGCGGACGACCGGCTTCTCCGACGTTCTGCGCCAGCTGGGGACGACGCAGTTGCCCAAGGGACACTGGGACCTGCCTGTGGTGGCCGCGGGTGACGGTGGCAGTGCCGACTACGCCGACCTGGACGTCAAGGGGAAGGCCGTCGTCGTCCGGCGCAACGCCTCCGTCACCGATAGCCAACAGGCCGACGCCGCCGCGGCGGCAGGAGCCGAACTGCTCCTGGTTGTGAACAACGAGCTCGGGCTGGAGGTTCGCAGCTACACCCGTGACCCCTCCAGACCCGCCCCGATCGAGGTCGCGCTCCTGAGCACCGATGAGGGCGAGAAGCTCCTCCAACAGGCGCAAGGCGGCCAGACCTCGGTCACAGTCGTCTCCCAGCCGGTCAGCGACTACGTCTACGACCTCATGGAGACGCGGCACAACAGCATCCCGAAGGATCTGGTCCAGCACGAGGACAAGAACGACCTTGCCCGCATCGACGTCGGTTTTGACAGCCCGGACCCGACACGGGGCGGTGGCGAGTTCCGGTTCGACTGGCCGGCCTACAACTCCAACTGGGGAATCGGCACCACCATGCCCGAACCGGTGAACGGGCACCGTACGGACTGGGTCTCCACGGGCGGCGCCTATTCGTGGGGCGAGGAGGCGTACGTCGACGGGCTGCTGTACGAGATCGAACCGAAGTCGAGCTACCACGGCGGGAGCTCGACCGAGCAAGAGTGGTTCAAACCGATCGAACGGCCGTACCTGAACAACAATTACAAGCTGCCGACCCGCACCGCCAACAGGCTGAGCTTCGACATCCCGGGCTGGGGTGGTGGCGACCACGTCGGTATGGCGATGGACACGCAGCGGATGCGGCAGACGGTTTCGCTGTATCAGGGGAACACCCGGCTGGCGCAGGGAACTCCTTGGGGGGTGCTCGCGGGTGACGCACCCGGTGCCGGAAAGCTCCCGTATCGGTTGGTGATGCAGGGCGAGAAGGATCCTTCGGTGAGCCCGTACTCCGCCACGACCACAACCGAATGGGATTTCCAGTCGAAAGCCCCCACCGGAGATGAGACCGCGGTCCTGCCGCTGCTTCAGCTGGATTACGAGATCGACACCGACTCCGAAGGGAAGGTCCATGGCAAGGCCGACCTGTCGGTGTCCGCCTCCCACCTCCC
Source organism: Actinoallomurus sp. (assembly GCA_035643735.1). Lineage (GTDB taxonomy): Bacteria > Actinomycetota > Actinomycetes > Streptosporangiales > Streptosporangiaceae > Actinoallomurus. Next base: position 5,644 of record DASQPY010000493.1, read on the forward strand.
CGGCGCGGCGAACGCCGGAAAGGTAGGGCCGGTGACCCTGGAAATCTCCTACGACGACGGGAAAACCTGGCAGAAGACCTCCCTCGACCGGTCGGGAAAGGCCGACCTGCATACCCCACCCCATGCGCAGTTCGTCTCGCTCCGGGCCGGCGCCCGGGACACGGCAGGCAATGCGATCACCCAGACCGTGATCCACGCCTTCGGCCTGCGGTAACCGGCTCCGGGCGGCGCTCTCCACATGAGCGCCGCCCGGCGTGCGGGAGGCGCTGGTGCCTCCTCGACTGGTGTCTTCTTGGAGGGCGAATCCTGTGGAGTGCCGGAACCTGTAAGGGGTTCCTGTCGTTCGAACCAGCGACTCCCGGTTTGTAAGACGGTGATCTATCCACCGCTGGACGCGGCTCCTGACCTGCGACGGAGCGCCCTGGCGGCCGCCGGCGTGGTCCTGGCGGCCGCCGGCGTGGTGCTGCTGCTGGTGCTGCGTCCGCACCTGGGCTCCACGGGGTTCCGGCGATACGCGGTGCTCTCTCCAGCGCAGGTCAGTGCACAGTTCCTGGCGTACTCCCCGTTCGACCCGGATACCCGGGGCAACGGAACGCCGGCAGTACGGGTGACGGGATCGAGGCCCAAGAGCTTGTCCGCACTGGGCGAAGTTTTCGAAGAAGTCCGGGAGGCGGTGTCGGATCGGGGCGGTGGTGTTCGTAGCAGGGATGAGGCCGCCCACAAGGGGCGGCGCCAAGGTAGGGAACCGCGATCATGAAGCTGACGACCGTGACCCAGGTCACCATCGATGGAGTGATGCAGGGAAACGGCCACGCGTCGGATGAGGACCGCAGGAACGGATTCGAGCGCGGCGGATGGGCCCGGGGGAAGGGCGACAACGAGACCCACGCGTTCATCAACCAGACCTACCAGCGCGCCGAGGCGTTCCTGTTCGGCCGGCGGACCTACGAGCTGTTCGCCGGCTCATGGGGGACCTTGACGGTCCAGGAGGCCCCTGGCTGGGAGTCCGTCGTGGAAGCGTTGAACACACGGCCCAAGTACGTGGCGTCGACCACGCTCACCGATCCGGCGTGGTCGGACACGACCGTCCTGTCCGGAGACGTCGCGGCCGCCGTCCGAGAACTGAAGGCCCGGCCGGGGGGTGAGCTGCAGGTGCACGGCAGTGGCATCCTGACCCGGTGGCTGCTGGACAACGATCTGGTCGACGAGATGATTCTGATCGTCGGCCAGGGCGCGCGGTTGTTCCCGGAGACCGGTCCGGATCTTGCGCTCGACCTGGTCGAGTCGCGCGTCGACTCCAAGGGCGTGACGATCCAGGTCTACCGGCCGGCCGGGCGCCCGCAGTATGCGCCAACGGCTTGAAGTCCCTGACCACCGAACCACGCTGTCTTGACACCACAGGAGATGATCTTCAGATGCAGTACCTGGTTTCCGTGATCGATGACAAGAGCAATCCCGGCAGCACGGACAGGCAGCCTGCCATCAGCGCGTTCAACGAGCGACTGATCGCCGAGGGCTACTGGGTTTTCGCGGGCGGACTCGCGGACACCGACGCGGCCACGGTCATCGACAACAGGGGCGAGCAGGCGGTGTTCAGCGACGGGCCCTTCCTGGAGTCGAAGGAGTACCTCGCCGGCGTCTGGGTGTGGGAGGCCCCCGATCTGGATGTGGCGCTCAAGCTCGCCGCCGAGGCGTCGAAGGTCTGCGATCGGAAGATCGAGGTGCGGCCGTTCCAGTGAACGACGTCGACGTCCGGGAGGCGATCACCCGGGCCCACCACCAGGAGTGGGCCCGGGTGGTCGCCTCCCTGACCAAACGTTTCGGTGACCTCGACATCGCCGAGGAGGCGGCCGCCGAGGCGTTCGCGACCGCCGTCCAGCGGTGGCCCGCCGACGGCGTACCCCCCAACCCCGGCGCCTGGCTGACCACCACCGCGGGCCGCAAGGCCATCGACCGGATCCGCCGCGAGAACAAGCGCGACGACAAGCACAAGGAGGCTCAGACGGTGCACGACGACGACCCGCCCGAGCCTGCCGGCGCCATCGACGACGATCGGCTCCGGCTGATCTTCACCTGCTGTCACCCGGCGCTGGCGATGCAGACCCGCGTAGCGCTGACGCTGCGCATGGTCGCCGGTCTGACCGTGCCCGAGATCGCCCGCGCCTACCTGGTGGCCGAGACCGCCATGGAGCGGCGGATCACCCGCGCGAAAGCCAAGATCAAGGCGGCCCGCATCCCCTATCGCGTGCCGTCCGCCGAGGATCTCCCGGCACGCGTCTCCGGCGTACTCGCCGTCCTGTTCCTCGTCTTCAACGAGGGCTACCTGGCCACCGGCCCCGGCACCGATCCCCTACGCCACGACCTGACCGCCGAGACGATCCGGCTCACCCGCCTGATCCGCGCCCTCATACCGGCCGACGGTGAGGTGGCCGGGCTGCTGGCGCTGATGCTCCTCACCGAGGCCCGCCGCACCGCCCGCGTCTCGGCCAGCGGCGAACTGGTCCCCCTCGACGAGCAGGACCGTGGGACCTGGGACACGACGCTGATCGCCGAGGGTCACCGGCTGGTGCGCGAACGCCTCGCCGCTGCCGCCGCCGGAATCGCTCCGGGCCGCTACCAGATCCTCGCCGCGATCAACGCCGTGCACACCTCCGCCCGCGACATACGCGACACCGACTGGTCACAGGTCCTCGCCCTCTACGACCAACTCGTCCGCCTCGACCCCTCGCCGATCATCGCCCTCAACCGAGCCATCGCGGTCGCCGAACTCGACGGCCCGGACGTGGCACTGGCAGCCGTTGACCGTCTCGAGGACAAGTTGACCGGCTACCACGGCTACCACGCGACCCGCGCCGACCTGCTGCGCCGGCTGGGCCGCGGT
>DASQPY010000494.1:0-2230 GCA_035643735.1 Actinoallomurus sp.
GGCGTGGGCTGCGCGGTGCCGGCGCCCGCGCGGTCGGGCGATCTGCGCCGGTCGGTGACCGAGGCCATCACCGCGCTGGGGCTGGCCGGCACGCGCCCGGCGGGCCAGCGCGTGGTCAGCCACCTGGAGATCGGGTCGCACACGCTGCTGTTGGACTTCCTCGACCGGCCGGTGCTGCAGGCGTTCCGCGAGTCCGTGCTCGGTCCGCTGGAGCGCTGGGACGCGGCGCACGGGGCCGAGCTGGTGCGCACCGTGGAGGCCTTCCTCCAGAACGACGGGCGCTGGAGCGCCACCGCCGCGCACCTGCACATTCACCACAACACACTGCGCTACCGAATCGGGCGCGTGACGGTGCTCACCGGGCACGACGCCGAGACGACCGCGGGCCGCGTGGACTTCGCCCTCGCCCTGAAGATCGCGCCCGCGCCGGCGGCCGGCCCGCGCGGAGGGGCCTGACCGCCCGGCCGGGCAGGCCCGAGATGCACTCGTCGAAGGCGCGCGAACGGGGATACTCCGGGGATGCCGGACTCTCGCTCGAACATCGAAGAGGCCACCGCCCGCCAGGATCCCGGGGCGCTGGGGATCGGTGCGCGCCTCGCGACGATCCGGATGCGCCAGGCCGTGAAGGTCTCGGCGCTGGCGCGGGAGATCGGGGTGTCGCCGAGCCTCATCAGCCAGATCGAGCGCGGGCAGTCGCGCCCGTCGGTCTCGACGCTCTTCGCGCTGGCGGAGGCGCTGAACGTCTCCGTCGACGCCTTCTTCCGGGACACCGCCGAGCCGGTCCCCGCGCCGCAGCGCATCGACGTGGTCGATCCGGGCACCGGCGACCCGTCGTCCGCCGACCCCGCCGCGGGCGACCCCGCGACCGTCGACCTCGGCGCCGACGTCGAGCGCCGCTACATGGTGCACCGCGACGAGCGCGCGGTGATCGACATCGACGGCGGTGTCCGCTGGGAGCGCCTGACGCCGATGACCATGGGCGCCGTCGACTTCCTGGAGCTGGTCTACGCGCCGCACGCCGAGTCCAACGCGGCGCTCTACCGCCACCCCGGCACCGAGATGGTCCTCGTGCTCTCGGGCCAGCTGCACATCTTCGTGGGCTTCGAGCGCTACGAGCTGGGGCCGGGCGACAGCATGTGCTTCCCCTCGACGCTCCCGCACCGGTACCACAACCCCATCGCCGAGGAGACGCGCGCCGTCACGGTGATCATGCGGGACGCCACGGCGCCCGTCACGGCCGGAGCCGGCGCGGGGGCGGTCCCGCCCGCACCGCCCCTCCCCGGCGGTGGACGCCGAGTGTAGTATGACTGCAGAATTGTAGTGGCACTCCTAAAGTGCCACTGGCTACTGATCCTGCACGAGGAGAACCATGAAGACGGACGTTCACAACCACGGGGTGCCCGAGTCCGTGCTCGACTTCTTCGCCGACAACCCGGTGTTCGGCATCGAGCGCACGGCGGAGCGCCACCTCAGCGGCGGTCCCGAGGGCGAGTACGAGCTGCAGGCGGAGTTCTCCGACGCGGACGCCAAGGTCGCCAACCTCGAAGCCCACGGCCTCGACGCGGCCATCGTCTCCATCGACCCGCCGTTCTTCCAGTACAACGTGGATGCCGATGCCGGCGGCGCCGCCCTGGCCCAGCTGGTCAACGACGGCTTGCGCGACATGTGCGCGCAGCGCCCGGACCGCCTGTCGTGGATGGCCACCGTGCCGCTGCAGGATCCCGCCCTGTCGGCCACGATGCTCGCCGAGGCCAAGGCCGCCGGCGCCGTCGGCGTCGAGATCGGCACGAGCACCGGCGAGAAGCGCCTCGACGATCCCGACCTCGATCCGTTCTGGACCGCGGCCGAGGAGCTGGAGCTGCCGGTCATGCTGCACCCCGCCTACCAGCACCCGCACCCCGGGTTCAGCGACTTCCACCTGACCAACGTCATCGGCAACATGCTCGAGACGACCATCGCCATCGAGCGGCTGATCATGGCGGGCACGCTGGACCGCCACCCGGGCGTCCGCGTGCTGATCGTCCACTCCGGCGGCTACTTCGCCTACCAGCAGGGCCGCCTGCGCCACGCGCGCACGCAGCGCTCCTACGAGGCCTCCGCGCCGACCGACCCCGCGTCGTACTTCGGCCAGGTCGTCGTCGACTGCCTGACGCACGACCGCGACGCGCTGCGCTTCCTCCTGGCCAAGGCCGGTGCCGACAACATGGTCATGGGCACCGACCTGCCCTGC
>DASQPY010000495.1:0-7052 GCA_035643735.1 Actinoallomurus sp.
TCGAACGCACGATCTCGGCCAGCTGGCGCACCTCCTCACCGTTGAGCCCGGCGGCGGGCTCGTCCAGCAGCAGGAGCCGCGGCGATCCCGCCATCGCCCGGGCGATCTCGATGCGGCGCTGGATCCCGTACGGCAGGGAACCGGGCGGTGCGTCGGCGAACTCGGTGAGGCCGAAGCGGGCGAGCAGGTCGTCCGCCTGGTGGTTCAGCCGGTGCTCCTGCCGCCAGATCGCCACCGGCCACAGCACGTACCGCCAGATCGCGTGGGCACGGGTCCGGTCTAGCGCGACCAGCATGTTGTCCTTGACCGTCAGGTCGGCGAAGAGCCGCAGGTTCTGGAAGGTGCGGGCGAGGCCGAGCAGGGAGAGCCGGTAGGGACGGACGCCCGAGACGGTCCGCCCGTCGAGGGCCACCTGGCCTCCGGACGCCCGGTAGAACCCGCTGACCACGTTGAACAGCGTGGTCTTGCCCGAGCCGTTGGGCCCGACGACGCCTCGGATCTCCCCGCGGTTCACGGTCAGCGACACGTCCTTCAGCGCCCTGAGCCCCCGGAACTGCTTGCTGATCTGACGAACCTCCAGCATCGGCGGCTCGGTAGCGTCCGCCTCGGCCAATTCGACGGGGTCGTACGGCTGGAACGCCCGTAGCTCCGCCCGTCCGGCCGAGCCGCGCCGGCGGGCCAGCGCGCCACGGACCCGGGCCGGGATGCCGGCCAGCCCCGTGGGCGCGAAGACCACCATGAGGACCACGACGATCCCGAAGCCCAGTTGGGCGTAGGTGGGGTAGTCCACGAGCTGTTCGCGGACCAGCGACAGCCCGGCGGCGCCGATGACACAGCCGACCAGGCTCTGCCGCCCGCCGATGACGACCATGGCGAGCAGCAGGAACATGTTGGCGATGTTGAAGGTGTCCGGTGCGACGAAGCGGATGAGCCCCGCGTACAGCACGCCGGCCACGCCCCCGTACAGGCTGGAGAGCAGGAACGCGGTCATCCGCAGCAGCGGGATCTCCGCGCCGATGGCCCCGGCCGCGAGGGGGTCGTCGCGCATCGCCCGCATCCGGCGGCCGAGCGAAGTGCGGACCACGAACATCCCGAAGGCCAGCGCGACCGCGAACACGACCACTTCGAGGTAGTAGTAGAGGTACTCGCTCGACAGGTTGATGCCGAACAACGGGGGCACAGGAATCGCGGAGATGCCGTCGGCCCCTCCTGCGAGGTCCGCGTTCGTGGTCCAGTTGATGAAGCCGAGTGCCAGGCCGAGGGTCACGATGCCCAGATAGTGCGACTGCATGCGGAGTGCCGGAATGGCGACCAGCAGGCCGATCAGTGCGGCGGCGACCACGGCCAGCGCCGCCGCGGGCCAGAAGCCCAGGTCGCCCTGCGTGGTGAGGATCGCCGTCGTGTAGGCGCCGACGCCGAAGAAGGCGATCTGCGCCAGGTTGATCTGGCCCGCGATGCCCATGGCCAGCCCCATGCCGATCGCCAGCAGGGCGAACACCAGCGCGATGTCGACGACGTGGATGGCGTAGCCGCCCAGTCCGTACGGCAGTGCCCAGGCCACGGCGACGAGCGCCAGGAGCGTCACGGGCCGGGTGAGACGGTTCTTCAGGCTCATGCGCGGCTCACCGTCGTCTCGCCGAACAGGCCGGTCGGACGGACCATGATGATCACCGTGAAGACCAGGAAGACGACCAGCTCGGAGTACCCCTGGAAGTGACCGGCGGCGTAGGAGTCCAGGACTCCGATGGCGAGGCCACCGACGACGGCACCGGAGATGTTGCCGCAACCGCCGAGCATGGCCGCCGCGAAGCCCTTGATGCCGAGGGTGCCGCCCATCGTCGGGTTCACGTACAGCATTGGGCCGACCAGACCGCCGGCGAGTGCCGCCAGCCCGGCGCCGATGGCGAACGCGATCGCGTTGCTACGCCCCACGTGGATGCCCACGGCGGTAGCCGCCTCGTAGTCCATCGCGACCGCCTGCATCGCGGCGCCGCGCTTGGTGCGCTGCAGGAACGCCACCAGCAGCACGACCGCGATCGCGGCGATCGCCACCACGACCAGGTCATAGGTACGGATCCGCAGGCCGAGGAACTCCAGCGGCGCCGACTTGACCGGAGACGGGACGGCCCGCCCGGTCGCTCCCCAGATGAGGATGGCGACCGCCTGCAGGACCATGCCGAAGCCGATCGTGCCGATCAGCATGAGCGTGACGTCCTTGTTCTCGAGCGGACGCAGCACACGCTCGATGATGAGGCCGATCAGGCCCGTCACCGCGATGGCCGACACCATCGCGACCGCGAACGGCAGCTTGGTCGAGGTGTAGAACGTCGAGGCGGTGTACGCGCCGATCATCAAGACGTCGGCGTGCGCGAAGTTGACCAGCCCCATGGTCCGGTAGACGAGGGAGAACCCCATCGCGACCAGGGCGTAGACCGCGCCGAGGCTCAGCCCGCCGATCAGTGTCTGAAGGAAGACCTGCATGGTTGCTCAGCTCCCGGCCTTGACCAGGTTCCCCTTCTTGATGATCCCGATCGAGGTGGCGGAGATGCCGACCCCGGTGTCGTCGAAGGCGAAGTTCCCCATCAGACCCTGGTACTTCACCGCCCGGATCGCGTCGGCAAGCTTCTTTCCGGTCGCCACTCCCGAGTTCTTCATCGCGGTCAGCATGATCTGTGCGCCGTCATAGGCCTTCGCGCCGTGCAGTTCGGCGTCCTCGCCGTAGGCGGCCTTGTACGCGGCGGCGAACTTTTTGGTGGCGTCGCTGGCGTCGTTGCTGAGGTAGGGCGAGCTGACGATGGTGCCCTCGACGTTGGCCGTCCCGGCCGTCTCGCGGAACACCGGCGTCCCCTGCGGCGCCGCTCCGCCGAAGGGCGCGGTGATGCCCAGGTCCCGTGCCTGCTTGACGATGAGTCCGGACTCGACCTCCTCCGAGCCGATGAAGACCGCCTGCGGCTGCTTCTGCCGGATCTTGGTCAGCTGGGCGCTGAAGTCCTTCTGGTCGGTCGTGACGACCTCGTCGGCCACGGGCGTGATCCCCCGGCCCGACAGGGCCTTGAGGAACGCGTCGTGCTCACCCTTGCCGTACGCGCCGTTGTTGCTGATCAGCGCGATCTTCTTCAGCTTCTTGTCGTCAACGAGGTACTTGGCGAGCGTCTCGTCGTAGGTCGTGCTGGTCGGCCCGTTCAGGAACAGGAACGGGCTCTTGAGGGCCACCATCCCCGGCGACTGGCCCGAGGCGATGTTGGGGATCTCCGCCTGGCGCAGTGTGGGGGCCATCGCGATCGTGACGGCGCTCTCGGCCGTGCCGAGCATCGCGATGTACTTCTGGCTGTCGATCTTGCGGGCGAGGTTGGTCCCCACCGTCGGGTCGCCCTGGTCGTCGAAGACGCTGAGCTGGATCTTGCGGCCGTTGATGCCGCCGGCCTGGTTCCACTCGTCGACGGCGAGCTTGGCGCCCTTGTACTCCCACTTGCCCAGCGAGCTCAGCTGCCCGCTCTGCGCGTCGACGAGGGCGATTTTGATGGGGCCGGACCCGCTGGAGCCGGAGTCCTTGGACTCGCCGGGGGCCGCACAGCCGCCGGCGAGTACCACGGTCAGGGCACCGGCGGCGAACGCGCGGGCACGGAACCTGTGAAGGTCAGGCATTGGAGGTCACCTCTGAGGGGAGATCGGGCGTAGATGGAGGGGATCGGCTAGGCGGGAAGTGAGCGGTGGATCACGCCTCGGGAAAGACACCCTGGTAGATGTCCTTGATGTTCCAGTGCCCTGGTGTCGGCACCGGTTCGTTGACCATGGGCACGTCGAGTACGGCGGGCCGCCGGCGTGCGATGGCCGAGCGCAGCGCCGGGAGCAGATCGCCGGGCGCGGCGATCCTGTGGCCGTCGGCGCCACAGGATTCGGCGAACGCGGCGAAGTTCGGGCTGTAGGCCTGGCCGTCCCGGTCGCGGAACTCACATCCGTAGGTGCTGCCGAAACTGGCCGCCTGCAGGTCGGCGATGGTGCCGTGGGCGCGGTTGTTCATCACCACGAAGATCACCGGCAGTCCCTGCTCGACCGCCATCGGAACGGCCGGGAGCTGGGCGCTCATGCCGCCGTCGCCGACGAGGGCCACCACCACGCGGTCGGGCTGCGCGATCTGGACGCCGACGGCGGCGGCCGGTCCGAAGCCCATCGTCGAGGCGCCGCCGGGGGTGATGAAGCGTCCCTCGGGCGGGAGTTCGTAGCACTGGGCGACGCCGTTCTTGTTCCAGCCGACGTCGGTGACCAGCACCGCCTCGGCGGGCAGCGCGTCGCGCAGGTCGTTCAGGATGCGCTCGGGGCGGAGCGGGAAGTCGTCGCTGCGCCCGCGCTCGCGGCTGCCGGCGTACAGCTCGGTGCGGGCGGCGCGGATCCGCTCGCGCAGCTCCGGACGCGCGACGGGCCCGACCTCGCGTACGGCGCGCGCGATCGCCTGGACCGCGAGCGTCACGTCGGCGACCGCGCCGATCTCCACCGGGTAGTTACGGCCGATCTCGGCGGGGTCGATGTCGATCTGGATCAGCCGGGATCCCGGTGTTCCCAGGTTCCAGGTGTAGCCCGGGTCCCAGGAGCTGGCGTCGGTCTCGGCGAACCGCGTGGCCAGCGCCAGGACGACGTCGGCGTCGCGGGCGTAGTCGTTGGTGGTCTCCAGTCCCCAGAACCCGGGCATGCCGAGCAGCAGCGGGTGCTCGTCGGGGATCGCGCCCTTGCCCATCAGCGAGTGCACGATGGGAATGTCCAGGTGCTCGGCGATCGACAGTAGTGCGTCCCGGCCGGGGCCCTGCCGCAGGCCGCCGCCGAGGTAGATCAGTGGCCGGTCGGCCTCCGCGAGAAGGGCCGCGATCCTCGCCGCGGCCGGTGCCGGCAGGTCGGGTACGGGCGTCTCGGCCGGCAGCGGGTGGGAGGTCCGCGGCACCTGGCGCGAGAACAGGTCCATCGGGACGTTGAGCAGTACGGCGCCCGGCCGGCCCGAGGTCGCGGTCCAGAACGCCCGCTCGGTGAACCGGCCCAGGTCCTCCGCCCGGTGGACGTGCCACGCGCGCTTGACGAAGGGCCGGAAGATCGCGGTCTGGTCGGCGTCGGCGTGGAGGTTGACCTCCTGGTGCGGATGCCGGCCGTGGTAATAGGACGGCACGTCACCGGAGATCGCGATCAGCGGCACCGAGTCGAGCGCGGCGGTGGCCACCCCCGTCACCGCGTTCATCATCCCGGGCCCGACATGGGCCAGCAGCACGCCGGGCCGGCCCGAGGCGCGGGCGTAGCCGTCCGCCGCGTGCGCGGCCGCCTGCTCGTGGCGGGCGATGACGAAGCGGATCGAGCTGCCGCTCAGCGCGTCCAGCAACGCGATGTTGGTGTGCCCGCAGGTGCCGAAGACGTATTCCACGCCGTAGGCCTCGAGCTGGTCGACGAGGGCGTGCGCCGCGGACACGGTCGTGACGTCACGAGCCGAGCTCTCGGTCTGGGTCTCCACGGTCATGAGACCTCCTTCGTCGGAGGAGTGACCAGGCGGACTGTGCCGTCGATTCCCTCGCTTCGCTCGGTCATGAGGCCATCTCCTTGGTACGGGGCAGGCTGATCCAGGACTTGCCGGGGACGCCGGCGGCCTGCGCGAACGCGGCCGGGGCCTCCTCGAGTTCGAACCGCTCGCGTAGCACGCGGCCGGGCCGCAGATCGTGGCTTCCCAGCATCGCGATCGTCTGGGCGAATCCGACGGGATGGTCGTAGATGAGGCAGCCCCGCAGGGTGAGCCTCCGCTGGACCAGGGTGAAGGTGGGCAGGCGTGCGGGCCGGGTGCTCAGACCGACCGCGACGAGGCATCCGCCGTGGGAGACGCGGTCGACCGCGTCCTCGAACGCCTTGGGGACGCCGGAGGTCTCGATCACGACGGGGAAGCTCTCCCGCGCGTTAGCGTTCTGGGCGCCGACCTGGAGGGCGAGGGCCCGGCGGCCTTCGTGCGGCTCGATCACGTACGGCACCCCGCCGGCCTGCCGGACCGCCAGGCAGACGAGCAGACCCTGTGCCCCGGCGCCGACGACCAGGCACGGGTCGCCCTCGCGCAGGCCGCTCGCGTGGACCGCGCCCACGGCGACGGTGAGCGGTTCGACGCAGACGACGTCGGCCTCGTCCCAGGAGTCGGGGACGAGCCAGGTGAACCGGGCCGGAACTGCGACGCGCTCGGCCAGCAGGCCGTGTTCGGAGATGCCGACGGCGCGACGTGCCGTACAGCCGGCGGTGGCGCCGGAGCGGCAGGGTCCGCAGGCCAGGCAGGGGTAGTTGGGTTCCACGACCACGCGCTGGCCGGGACGCCGGTCGGTGACGTCCCTGCCAGCGGCGAGGATCACTCCGAACGCCTCGTGGCCGAGCACCCAGGGCAGGGTGGGCACCGGGCGGCGGCCCGACGCCACGGCGAGATCGGACCCGCACAGGCCGACGCCCTGCACCGCGACGATGACCTCGCCGGGTCCGCAGGAGGGTTCCGGCCAGTCGTTCACGACGGCCACAATGCCGGTGGAGACCAAGGCGACGGCCCTCACCCGCGATCGCCCCACAGCGAGGTACCGCGGAGCAGCAGTGTCTTGACGACCGTGTAGTCCTCGATCATCCAGCGCGGCGCCTCGCGCCCGAAGCCGGAGTCCTTCACCCCGCCGAACGGCACGTGGTCCAGCCGGAAATTGGAGGAGCCGTTGATCACCAGGCCACCGACCTCCAGGTCCCGCCAGGCGGCGATGATGCGGTCGAGGTCGCGGGTGAACAGGCCGGCCTGCAGCCCGAAACGGCTGGCGTTGCAGCGGTCGATCACCTCGGCCAGGTCGTCGAAGGGCAGCACGGCGACCAGCGCACCGAACACCTCGTGGGTGATGACCGCGGCGTCCGGCGGTGGCTCCGCGACGATGGTCGGCGCGGCGGTGGCGCCGTCTCTGGTCCCGCCGAGCAGGATCCGTGCCCCGGCCGCAGCGGCCTCCGCGCTCCACCGCACGACGCGCTGGGCCGCCTGGTCATCGACCATCGAGCCGACGTCTGTCGCGGGGTCGAGC
>DASQPY010000496.1:0-3742 GCA_035643735.1 Actinoallomurus sp.
ACGCGTCCGGTCCGACCCGGGCGCCGGTTACGCCGCCACCGCGTTCCTGTGGCCGGTGCGCATGGGCGATCCGGAGTTCGCCGAGATCGACTTCGCCGAGATCCTGTCCGCCGACCGGCGCAGCGGGGGCCTGTTCATCCACCACGGCCACGACGACCAGCAGGTCCAGCGGACCACGCACGCCGACTTCACCAAGTGGCACACGGTGGCGGTCGACTGGCTGCCCGACCACATCACGTTCTGGATGGACGGCAAGCAGACGTGGACCTACAAGGGGTCCTTCGTCCCGAAGCAGTCCATGATGCAGCTGTATCTACGGAACGAGATGCGGAACGGCTTCCACCGCACGTCGAGCACGCCATCGAAGATCACCATGCAGGTCGACTGGATCCGCGTCTACCGTGCTCCGTCCCCCGCGCGCTGACGCCTCCGGCCGGCTCCGGCCAGGGTCGATCCGGTTAGGGCCTTTCTCGAGGTCCCCGTCCGTAGCGAGCGGCGTCGGCCTGGTGTCGGCCGGCGACCGACGACAACGCGGCGAGGCGTCGTCTGGGCGTCGCGCAGTAGGACAGCGGGACTTCGAGACAGGCCCTAGGTTGCCTCGGGGTCGTACGGCGGCCGCTCGCCGAACGGCAGCACGGGCTCCTCGGCCATGGCCGACTCCTGGTCGAAGTCGTCCAAGTCGTCGAGCAGGTGCTTGCGCACGAACCGCCGCGGGCTGAGGTCGGCGACGTCGAAGTCGGCGAACTCCGGGCCGAGACCGTCGCGCAGATCTTCCTTCGCGCTGTTGGCCATGGTCCGCAGCTGCCGCAGCGCCCGGCCCGCCTGCGAGGCGACCTTCGGCAGCTGGTCGGGGCCGAAGATGACCAAGGCGAGCACGACGAGGAGCAGCGCCTCACCGAGTCCTACGTCGAACACCGGTCCTCCACCTGATGGCCTGCGGTCCCTCTGCCGGTACCGCCGATGTCAGCTTAACCGCGCCGCCGGCCTCGCGTCTCAGCGGAGGTCGGCGGCGCGGCCGGTCAGCTTCCCGCGCCCAACGTGAGCTGGGTGGTCAGCTTCTGCGCGCCGCGGGTGTAGGCGATCATGACGCGCTGACCCGGTGACTTGGCGCGGATGGCCATGATCAGTTCGTCCGACCCGCTGACGGGCTTGTTGTCGAAGGAGGTGATGATGTCGCCGGCCTTCAGCCCGGCCTTCTGCGCGGGGCCGCCCGCCACGATCGTGCCGCCCTTGCAGGTCTGGGACCCTCCGTCGGTGGCGATGCGGGCACCGCCGCCCTGGTAGGCCATGTCGATGCAGGCGCCGATCACCGCGTGCGTGGCCTTGCCGCCGCTGATCAGCTGCTCGGCGACCTTCTTGACCTGGTTGCTGGGGATGGCGAAGCCCAGACCGATGCTGCCGCTCTGCTGCTTGTCGCTGCCGAGGGTCTGGCTGCCGAGGGTGGCGATCGCGGAGTTCACGCCGATGACCTCGCCCTTGGCGTTCACGAGCGGGCCGCCGGAGTTGCCGGGGTTGATCGCCGCGTCGGTCTGCACGGCGTTGATGAAGGCGGACTCGCCGCCCTCCCCACTGGTGCTCACGGGCCGGTTGAGCGCGCTGACGATGCCGGTCGTGACGGTGCCGGCCAGCCCGAGCGGCGAACCGATGGCGATGACCGGGTCGCCGACCGCGAGGCCGTCGGAGTTGCCGAGCGTCAGGGCCTTACGGCCGCCGAGAGTGCCCGGCTTGATCACGGCGATGTCCGAGGTCGGGTCGTGCCCCACGATGGTCGCGGTGGTCGTCTTGCCGTCGTTGAAGACGACCTGCATGTTGCCGCTGCTGACCGCCGGGGCGACCACGTGGTTGTTGGTCACGATGAAGCCGCCGTGCACGATGAACCCGGTGCCGGCGCCGCCCTCGGTGCCGTTCGACACCTTGATCATCACGACGCTGGGCACCAGCCGCTGGGCGATGCCGGCGATCGAGCCGGGGTCGCGGTTCTTCTGGCCGGTCGAGGTGGAGGAGCCGCCGCCCAGGTCGACCGAGCCGGTCCGGTCACCGCTCGCCATGACGCCGATGCCGGCGCCGAGGGCCCCGGCCAGCAGCGCGATGACGACCGCGACGATCAGGAAGATGCCCGTCGAGGGCCCTCGGCGCTGGTTCGGCTCCAGAGAGGGAACGGGTGCCCAGTTCGGGGGGCCGCCGGGGTAACCGCCACCGCCCATGGGCCGCTGCGGGGTGTTGTTCCACCCGCCGTACGGAGGCGGCGCGGGACGATGCCGCTGGTCATAGGGCTGCTCGTAATTGTGCGGCGTGAAGGCCGGGCGTGGGGGATGGACGGGTACGTCGTTCCGCGGGGGCGTACCGTACTGCGCGCGCTGTCCCGGGTCCGGCGGTGCCATGCCCTGCGGCGGCCCCGGGGCGAACGGCTGGTCCGCGGAGTTCGGGGGGACCGGCGAGCTCCCTGCCTCGGGCTCTCGCGTGCGCCGGTCGTCCTGCGGTGGACCCCCGGGCGCGCGGCTGTCTTCCGTCATGAACTGACTCCTTGCCGACCGCGCATGGACCTGTCGTTGTCGCCCCCACAATGACGCGCGAGGTATGTGGCGAGCATAAGCGACCTTGGTGGTGAAACCTGGCGGCGCACGGCTTCATCCCCCGGGACGAATCGTTCTGAGGGACCAGCCAACGTGATCTCCGCAGATCAGTCAAATGGGTTGACCCACGACGTGATCCGGTGCATCCCGCGCCCCAAGCGTCCCCAGAAACCGGTCTCGCCGTGGGGCAGCGCGGCCACCGCGCCGTCCATGACCGGCGGCGGGGCGTCGGCGAGGACGGTGAAGACATAGCCCCGGCTGGCCCACATCGCCCGCTGCTGCACGGTGTCGCGCAAGTAGACCGTGCGGCCGCCCCTCGTCGCACTGCGCCAGCCCGCGACGCTTTTGGCGTCCAGCGTGCCGCGCTGCACGAAGACCGAGACCACCGACAGACCGTCGGAGTAGCTGAGGTGCACGACCGGGCCGTTGCCGTCGAGCTGCCGCGCGTCGTACAGGCTGAGCCCGTCGGGCAGCGCGGAGTGCACCGGCCAGCCGTGGTAGCGCAGCGAGCCGAGGTCGGCGGCGACCAGCTCATGCGCCCAGGGCGCCTCGATCGTGCGCGGCGCGGACGCGGTCACGAACCTGGCCTTGGGAACGGATGACCGGATCTCGGTGAAGAACGTGAGGTTGACCTCGCGGCCCTGCTGGTCGAGCAGCTCGCGGCGGAGCATGAGCCCCGTCTGCCGGTCGATGTGGAACCGGCCGGCCGCGGTGCCGTCGGCGCGCCGCGCCTCGATGACGGAGGTGGGACGGCCCGACACGTCACCCTGTCCGGCACGGACGACCGCGTAGTTGTTCGCGAGGAGCTCGAGCATCTTCGGCGTGTAGCCGGTGAGGCCACCGGTGTGCTGGGAGTCGTCGGCCTCGAACAGCTGGCCGCCCTGGGCGGCGGTGGTGCTCTGCACGTTGATGTGCGTGCCGTCGCCGGGGACGTGGACCACCTTGACCAGCGACGTGGTCGCCATCCCGCTGCGGCTCCAGGCCGTGATGAACTGCGTGCCCTCGTACGAGGTCGTACGGGCGGCGCTCTCGGCATTGCGCAGTTGTTGCAGGGCTTCCGGGTCGGACTTCAGCCGGGCCGCGCTCGCGGTGTCGCCGGCGGTCACGAACCACAGGACGAGCAGCGCGGCGGCGAGGCCTCCTGCCATCCACGTGTTGCGTGAGATCCG
>DASQPY010000497.1:0-3959 GCA_035643735.1 Actinoallomurus sp.
CACGCGATCGGCCGCCTATGCGCCCACGCCGTAGCCCCGCTCACCAGATCACGGGACCTCTTACCTGCGGCGGGGGCTCTCTGGCCGAACGTGATCAAGCGTGAAACAACAAGAAACGCCAAGATGCCCCGACCGCAGGTCAGAGACCTGATCGACGCTACTTGCCAGGTCAGCGCTACCCGCATGGCAGTTCCACTACGACTGGCTGGCCTGCGCGGTTGCAGCGGTCATGGAAGCGTTGACGCCGGGAGACCGGGCAACCGCACTCTGATGTCCGGGGCAGTGCAGGGGCAGAGCGGCGAGATCGGGAGCCGCTCAGCCCACAATCGATGAGTTCTTGGGCTTTGTTCTGTCTACCAAGTCGCAACCTGACATACGGGAGGTTCGACGTGTTGCTCGAGAACCGGAACGCGGTCATCTACGGAGGGGGCGGCTCGATCGGTGGTGCGGTCGCCCGGGCGTTCGCTCGCGAGGGGGCGAAGGTCCATCTCGCGGGACGCACCATGGACAGCCTCGAACGAGTGGCCGACGAGATCCGCTCCGCGGGAGGAGCGGCCGAGACGGCGCAGGTCGACGCGCTCGACGAAGCGGCCGTCGACGAGCACGCCGACGCGGTGGTGGCGAGTGCCGGAAGCATCGACATCTCTTTCAACCTCATCTCGCATGGGGACGTCCAGGGGGCGCCACTCGCCGAGATGCGACTCGAAGACTTCGAACGGCCGGTCATCACCGCCGTACGGACGATGTTCCTGACCTCGCGGGCCGCGGCGCGGCACATGATCAGGCAGAAGGCCGGCGTGATCCTCGTATTCGGGGGCTACGGGGATCCGCCGGCCGGCCACCATCTGGGTGGACTCCAGGTCGCGTTCGGCGCCATGGAGTCACTCCGGCGAAATCTCGCACGTGAACTCGGACCGTACGGCATCCGGGTCGTGACCCTGCAGACGGGCGGTGTGCCCGATTCGATCCCGGAGGGGTTCGCCTGGCGCCAGGCCATCACCAACGAGATCGCCGCTGGAACCATGCTCAACCGAGCCGCGACCCTCGACGACGTCGGGAATGTCGCCGTATTCGCGGCCTCAGATTGGGCGCACACCATCACCGCCTCGGCGCTCAACATCACCTGCGGTTCGGTCGTGGAATAGGGCCATGGACGGCTGCCGGCCGGATGAGTGAGAGGGATCGGCGGATGAGCCGGTCGACCGCGTCGGCGTCAGGACTTCGAACCGAGGTACGCCTGGTCACCGGGCAGCGCGGTCGTGGTGTCCAGCCGGGCCAGGCGCGCGCGGAAGCAGAAGCGCGGGCCGCGCGCGAAGGAGAGGTGCTGGTCGGCGCCCGCACGCCGGATGTCGTACCGGTCGGGGTCGGGGAAGACGTCCGGGTCGCGGTCGGCGCCCGCGATCGAAATCCGTACGAGGTCGCCGGCGCGCGTTCCCGAGGGTCACGTCGCGCACCGCGTGGCCCGCAGGGGCTGCGGTCATGGCAGCAGGACGTTCGCGGCTATGCCGGCCACGGCGGGCACGATTCCGAGCAGGACGAAGGCGGGGAGGAAGCAGAGTCCGAGCGGCGCCACGGCGCGTACACCTGCGGTACGGGCACGGGCGGAGGCTGCTGCCCGTGCGGTACGTCGCTGGTCGCGGGCGAGGCGGGCGAGGGTGGCGGCGACCGGCGCTCCGCCTGTGGCGGCTCTAGCGGCCGCCCTTCCCAAGGGTGCCAGGATGGGTTCGTTCATCAGACCGAGCCATTCTTCGGCCGGGTCGGCGCCGAGGCGGATATGTGCGGCGACGCGCGCGAGTTCGCTGCCGAGTGGGCCGCCTATGGCGTCGGCGACGGCTTCGACGGACTCATGCCATGCGCCGCCGCCCCTCAGGCAGGCGGCCAGCAGGTCGATGGCCATCGGGAGTTCGGCGAGAATGCGCGCGCGGCGGAGCCTGACCGATCGGGGTTCCAGCTTGGCGAGGATTCGTACGCAGCCCAACGTGACCAGGGCGCCCGCCGCCCAGCCGACCGGGCCGCCGACCAGTGACACGCAGACGAACCCGGCCAGTGCGCCCGCCGCCCAGCGCAACCGCACATCTCGCTTCCCAGCCGGCTTCGGCGCCGATGTTTCGGATCGGGGAAGCAATCGGCCTAAGCGCCTGCGCGGAGCGTCGTCTGGGAAGGTCATGAAGGCGGCCACTCCGCAGCACAGAATGGCCATCAGGGGAAGAATCATCGGTCACTTCCCGGTTGGTCTGTCATCGCGCGACGGCGGTGGCGGCGGCAGAGTGCGGCGGCCAGGGCGGGCCATCGGATGGGCGGTGCCGGATGTCGTACCGGCCACGGGCCGACGCCCCACGGCGGGTACGGCGGACGCCATGGCATGGACTTCCGGGAGTGGTTTCCGAGGCGGCGTCCCCTGGGCGCGATCATCGGATCGCTTTCGTCACCGTGGACAGGAACGGTCGCGCATCGTCCGCGCGGATGCGCTGTGGCGTCGACCCCACGGCGGCGGTTGCCACCATGGCTTCGCGTCTCTGCGCCACGTCCACATCGGGCATCGGTGGCAGATGGGGTACAGGCATGGCCGTCGAACGTTCCTCGCCACGGGCTACGTTTTCGGACGTGCTGGGGCATCGGCCGCATGAGTCCGTGGGTCTCCTCGGAGGCTGTCATCGGTTTTGCTCCGCAGCCGTGGCCAGGCGGGAGGTCCACCAGAGGCCCAGGATGTCGAGGCCGGAGCCGAGGCTGAGGCACAAGACGCCGGGCATGGTGGTGAACAGGAACTGCAGGGGCTTGGCGCCCAGGGCGGCGGCCATTCCCAGGCCGAGTGCCGGTAGGCCGGCCAGCAGGCGTGCGGTGGCGCGGGGGCCGGACAGTTGGAGGGCGATCTCCTCGCGGTGGGACTGTTCGTCGCGCAGGGCTTCGGCCAGGCCTTCGATGACCGAGGCGAGCATGCCGCCGCGGTCGATGCCGATTCGCCAGCAGCCGGCGAGTAGGCGGAGGCCGTCGCAGCCTTCTACGGCCGATGCTCGGGTCAGGGTGGCGATCACGTCCTCGGGGGCGGCGTCGGCGATGGATGCCAGTTCGGGAAGGTCGGGGAGTACGGAGGCGGCTTGCGCGAGTGCGGTGCCTGCTGGGCGGCCGGCGGTGAGTTCGGCGGCGGTACCGTCGCACAGCTCGATGACGGCGGTTCGACGGGCGGCGACGTTCCTCCGGCGTCGGCTCAGGGCACTCGACAGCAGGCGCAGGCGTGCGGCTGCGGCGCTGGCGCGAGTCGAGCGGGTTAAGGCCTGCGGCTTCGCGGCTCGTGGATGGCCGGAAGCCTCCCGTGGTGCCCGGATGACGGTTGTGAGGCGGATAGCAGCCGGTGGTGGCGACGAAGCGACCCAGACAGCGCCGAAGACGCACCCGGCCGCCAGGATGATGATCACCTCGCACCTCCAGCAGCTGCTGCCTGCATCGCCCGTACACCCCAGACCGCAGCACCAGCGTGACCGCCGTCCGAGGTGGCGATCACCTCGCACCTCCGGCCGCACCGGTCGGGATGGTGGTCATCTTGGGTGTCCGGTGAGGCGGGCCTGGAGGACCGGCATTCCCGGTCCCTCGGTGATCAGGCCGTCGGGGCTGAACAGGACCGCTGGGATCACTCTGACCAAGCCGTCGGGCGCGCGTTCCAAGACGCAGATCTCTGACACTCTGCGGCGGCCGGCCGGGGTTTCGCGTACCAGATGAATGACGACGTCCAGGGCCGCCGCCAATTGGCTGTGCACGGCGTCGCGACTCAGGCCTGCGGCGCAGGCCAGGGCCTCCAGGCGCGCGGGGACGTCGGCGGGGGTATTGGCGTGGACCGTCGCGCAGCCGCCTTCGTGGCCGGTGTTCAACGCCGCCAGCAGATCGCCCACTGTCTAAATGACACCTACACGTTGTGTCGACTTGAGGCAGGGCCTGATGACCACCACTACGGTGACGCCGGCGGC
>DASQPY010000498.1:0-2981 GCA_035643735.1 Actinoallomurus sp.
TCTAAGAGCCGGGCGAGCTGGCCTCGCATCACCTCGGAATCGGTGGTCGGGCGATCGACGACTCCTTCATCGAGTAACGCCCACAGTCTCGGAGGGTCTGATCTTTTCAGAATCTCCTGCCGGCGGATCCTTTCTTCGAGCAGCTCGTCGACGTCTGCCGTTTCCTGCCCGGTGATGAAGACCTCCCGAGCGTACTCTCGGGTCTGAAGTAACCCGGGCACCAGGAGAGCCTCACAACTTTTGATCTCCGTGGCCCGGGCCTCGATATCGGCGTGCTGCCTAATCCAGTCGGGATCGTGTGCGCGGCGGGCGTATTCGAGAATGCGGGCGAAATGTCCCTGTGTGTTCCACAGGGCATCGAGTTTCACCACCTGTTTCAAGTCGAGCTGAAGCTGAGCCGACTCCAGCCGGGAAACCGTGGACTTGACGCAGCCCAGAACCCTGCCCAGATCGTCCTGGGTCATCTTCTGGCGCATGCGGTACAGCCGCAGGTAATGGGCCATCCACGCCCACATCGACGTCATCGGGTCCGGTGATGGTCGCGGCGTCATTGATGCCCCCTTGGTTTCTCGGGGTTGCTGATGTTCCGGGGAAACAGCGACATCGTAGCTCGACGCCTCCATTGTTCGTGTGGCCATTCGGAGAAACGACAAGGGAGGTGGCAATGGTCTCGGAGGCGGTTACCGGCGAGTTCAAGCTCCGCCTGGATCCGAATACGGAATCCCCTCGGCGTGCCCGGGTCGCGATGGGGGATCCTTTGTACGAATGGGGCCTTGGAAAATTGCTCGACGACGCCACGCTTGTCGTCAGTGAACTGGTCTCAAACGCGGCCAAATTAGGGCAGACCTTCGAGCTGACGCTGACGCCGAACGGCCGGACGCTGCGGATCGAGGTCCGCGACCACTCCGGAGACAAACCGGTGATGAAGACCGGGATGGGGAACGACCGCGCGGAGGACGGCCGAGGGCTTCTGGTCGTGGACGCGCTGGCCGACCTCTGGGGCTTCGACGCCCGGCCCGACGGCGGGAAGGTGGTTTGGGCGGTCCTCACGTGTCCCTGAACGAGCACGACGAGTTTCTCAGGCCAAGAGAGGCGGCGGCGATGTTCGGTCTCCGGCCGAGCACCCTCGCCCGATGGGCGCGCGAGGGACGGCTCAGCGCCGTGTTCACGCCCGGCGGGCATCGGCGCTACCGCAGAGCGGACCTCCAAGCGCTGGCGGACGCCGAGACCGACGAGCGCGCCGGGCCACAGCCGAGCGGCGAGGCGGAGGCGGACGCGGTTCGCCCGCCACCCCGAGTGCCGATGCGGACCGGGTTACTACCGTGAGGGCATGGACGCATCTCCTGACACCCCGGCGGAGGCCACCGCGCGCCGGGCGTCGTCATTCGGTGGGCAGGCGGCCGCCTACGCTGCGGAGCGGCCCGGCTACCCCGACGCGGCGATCCGGTGGGCGCTCGAACCCGTCTCGGCCCGTACGCCCCTGCGCGTCCTGGACCTGGCCGCCGGCACCGGCAAGCTGACCCAGGGCCTGCTGCGTACGGGCGCCGAGGTCGTGGCGGTCGAGCCGGACCAGGCGATGCTCGCCGAGCTCCACCGGCTCCTGCCGGGCGTACGGGCGCTGGCGGGCACCGCCGAGCGGATTCCTCTCGACGACGAGTCCGTGGACGCGGTCGTCGTCGGCCAGGCGATCCACTGGTTCGACCCGGAGCGCGCGTTTCCGGAGATCGCACGCGTGCTGGCGCCCGGCGGCGTGCTGGCCGGGCTGTGGAACCACGAGGACGACCGGGTGCCCTGGGTGCGGGGGCTGCAGGAGGTGTCGGAGAGCCGGGTGTCCTTCAGCCGCTGGCACGACAATCCAAGGCTCCAGCCGAGTCCAAGCTTCCCGGAGCTGGAATACGAGGACTTCCCGAGCGTCCAGCGGCGTACGGCGGAGTCCATGGCCGGCACCGTCGGCACCCACTCACACGTCCTGGTCATGTCCGACGGGGAGCGTGCCGAGCTGATCGACCGCGTACGCGGCTACCTGCGCGCGACCCGGGAGACCGCGAACGGGGAGTTCGACCTTCCCCTGGTCACCCAGGCGGTCCGCGGGGTGCGCCCCGGCGGACCGCGGGCCTGACGTCGGCGGAGGATCAGCTAGACGTGCACACCGTTCGCAGCGCGACCGTCAGCGCCTTCCGGTGCAGCGCGTCCAGCCTGAACCGGACCTCCGCGGCCAGCTGAGCCTCAAGCAGCAGCACCCGGCATCCGGCGGTGTCCGCACGGACCTCCTGCGTCGCCTTCAACTGCCGCACGATCTCCGTGGTGATCTGATCGAGCTCGGGCCGGACCTCGCCATCGAGATCAGGCCGCTCGCCGGGCCGGAGCTCGGGATGCTCGGTCCAAAGGGCGTACAGACCCCGCTGCACGACCTTGTTCGCCTCGATCTGCGCCCGGAAGAAGCACACGCTCGCATCGGGATCGACTCCCGCGCGAGACGCCATGGCGGCCACGGCATCGAGCTCCTGCCGCTCGCGTACCGGATCGTCGATGGGCTGGTCCGTGCCGAACTTCGCCGCGGCCACCTTGTCGCCCAGCAGGATCCGCTGGACGGCGAGAGCAGTCAGCGGCCCCAACGAGCCGGACCGTACGGCGGACCGCGCGTGCTGTGGATCGAGGTCCGGCGTCACTGCCTCCGCAGAGGAAGGCGCCGCCGCGGCGAGCACCGCGGCCGCGGCCGTGCCCGTCGCGAAGCGGCGCCACCGGAGATCTGAGAAGACCTTTGTACGTCTCACGTAAGCCCAGTATCAACGCCGAGACATCACATGGCGGGCAGAGGGGCGGCTTCGGCGGCGGCAGATGCCCAGGATCGGCAGGCGCTGCCGAAACGCCTCATCGAACAGGATCATCTCGGCATCGTCGCGCGCGAGGGGTTGACCTGATTTGTTCTATGGATCGCGTCGACTACCTGGATTCGACCTCGGAGACCTCGAACGGGGTTC
>DASQPY010000499.1:0-14246 GCA_035643735.1 Actinoallomurus sp.
GTCGGTCGGCGTGCGTCTCACACTGCATCCGCAGGTCGTCGAGGTCGATGGAGCCCTCGTCGGAGGCCTTGACGACGACCACGCGCATCCCGGCCATCACGGCGCTGGCGGCATTGGTGCCGTGCGCCGAGGACGGGATCAGGCAGACGTCGCGATGGCTCTCGCCGCGTGAAGCGTGGTAGCCGTGCACCGCGAGCAGGCCGGCCAGCTCACCCTGGGAGCCGGCGTTCGGCTGCACCGAGACCTTGGCGTAGCCGGTGATCTCGGCGAGCCAGGACTCCAGCTCACCGATCAGCTCGACATAGCCCCGCGCCTGCTCCAGCGGAGCGAACGGGTGGATCTGCGCGAACTCCGGCCAGGTGATCGGCTCCATCTCGGTGGTGGCGTTCAGCTTCATCGTGCAGGAGCCGAGCGGGATCATCGAGCGGTCCAGCGCGATGTCCTTGTCCTGGAGCCGGCGCAGGTAGCGCAGCATCGAGGTCTCCGAGCGGTGCGCGTGGAAGACCGGGTGGGTCAGGAACTCGCTCTCGCGCCGCAGCTCCGCGGGCAGCGCGTCGCCGACGGCGACGACGTTGGCGTTCTCCGCCAGGCCGAAGGCCCGGAGCACGAGCGTGACGTCCTCGTCCGTCGTGGTCTCGTCGCAGGAGACACCCACGTGGTCGGCGTCCACGGGGCGCAGGTTGATCCCACGCTCGCGGGCGGCGTGGACGATCTCGTCCGCCCGGCCCGGGACCCGGGCCAGCACCGTGTCGAAGAACGCCTCGTGGACCACCTCGACGCCGAGGGCCGAAAGGCCGGCGGCGAGCCGCGCCGCGCGGCCGTGCACCCGCTCGGCGATGCCCGTGAGGCCCTCGGGCCCGTGGTAGACCGCGTACATGCCCGCCATCACGGCGAGCAGCACCTGGGCGGTGCAGATGTTGCTGGTCGCCTTCTCCCGGCGGATGTGCTGCTCGCGGGTCTGCAGCGCGAGCCGGTACGCCTTGTCGCCGTCGGCGTCCACCGAGACCCCGACCAGACGGCCGGGCAGCTGACGCTGGATACCCTCGCGTACGGACATGTAGCCGGCGTGCGGGCCGCCGAAGCCGTACGGGACGCCGAAGCGCTGGGTGGTGCCGACCGCGATGTCGGCGCCGAACTCCCCCGGCGCCTTCAGTAGCGTCAGCGCGAGCAGGTCGGCGGCGACCACGACCTGGGCGCCGCGCCCGTGCGCCGCCTCGGTGACCTCGGCCAGGTCGCGTACGGCGCCGCTCGCCCCCGGGTACTGCAGCAGCACGCCGAAGAAGCCGGCCTCCGGCAGGCCCGCGGACACGTCGGCCACGACGACCTCGATGCCCAGCGGCAGCGCGCGGGTGCGGATCACCTCGATCGTCTGCGGGAGCACGTCGGCGTCGACCAGGAAGGTGTCACCGCTCCCCCGTGGCGCCACCCGGTGCGCCAGGGTCATCGCCTCCGCCGCCGCCGTGCCCTCGTCGAGCAGCGAGGCGTTCGCGACCGGCAGCCCGGTCAGGTCGCCCACCATGGTCTGGAAGTTGAGCAGTGCCTCAAGACGTCCCTGGGAGATCTCCGGCTGGTACGGGGTGTACGCGGTGTACCAGCCGGGGTTCTCCAGCACGTTGCGGAGGATCACGCCCGGGGTGACGGTCCCGTAGTAGCCCAGACCGATCATCGAGGTGAGCACCTGGTTGCCGGCGGCCAGCTCACGCAGTCTGGCCAGCGCGCCGACCTCGCTGAGCGCGGGCGGCAGGTCGAGCGGCCGGTCGGTGCGGATCTTGGCGGGCACGGCCGCGTCGATGAGCGCGTCGACGCCGGGGTATCCGGCGATCTCGGCCATCTCGGAGCGTTCGGCCGGCGATGGCCCGACGTGGCGGTCAACGAACGGGACCTCGGTCATGAGGGAGCCTCCAGGCGGCGGGCGGATGCCATGTGACATGCCGGTGGGCATGCCGTGGCCGGTCTCCCCCTCTGTCACCTGAACCTGAGAGCTTCGCCGCGAGATCCGCGGCTTGCACCTTCGGTGAGGACCGGCGGCCGGTCAGAACGAAACGGCCACCATGCCCCGCTTTCCAGAGGTGCCTGGCCCGCGCGGTCCTTTTGCCTGAGAGGTTCCGGGGAGGGTTGCTCCTTCGGCGCTCCGGCGCTGGTTGTGCCGGAGTCTCTCCCGCGCGGGTTCGACGGCGATCTCAAGCCTACCGGAGGCTTCCTGCGCGAATGTAAAGCGCTCGGTTGCCGTCCGAAATACGCGGCAAGGCTCAGCGCTTCACCGTGCGATAGCGGTGCACCGCCAGCGGGACGAAGATCACGAGCAGTGCCGCGGACCAGACCAGCGACGCGATGACCGGGTGCTGCAGGGGCAGGGCCACGTGCCCGGCCGGCGCGCCGGGGTTGCCGAACAGTCCGCGACACGCCGCGACGACCGCGCTCACCGGGTTCCACTCCGAGATGGCCCGCAGCCAGGCCGGCATGCCCGCGGTGGGCACGAAGGAGTTGGACAGCATCGAGAACGGAAAGATCAGCGGCACCAGCTGGTCCGCCGTCTCCTCGTTCTTCACGAGCAGGCCGAAAAAGACGCCGGCCCACGACAGGGCGTAGCGCAGCAGGATCAGCAGCCCGAACGCGGCGAGCGCGGACAGGATGCCGTGGTGGACACGCCAGCCGACGGCCAGGCCGCAGCCGACCAGGATGACCATGCCGACGACACCGATGATGATGTCCGCGCCGACCTGCCCGAACGGCACGGCGGATCGGGCCATCGGCATCGAGCGGAAGCGATCCATGACGCCCTTGGAGGCGTCGGTGGCGACCGCCATCATCGTGCCCATGAGGCTCGTCAACGCGGTCATGGCGAACAGTCCGGGCAGGAGGTACTCCCGGTAGTTGCCGCCACCGGGAACTCTGATCGCGCTTCCGAAGACATAACCGAACAGCACGATCATGATCGCCGGGAAGACGAGTGCGCCGATCAGCTCGCCGGGTTGTGACTTGAGCTGGGCCAGGTTGCGCCAGACCACGGTCGTGCCGTCCAGGAGGCCCCAGCGGATCCGGCCCACCGTGGTCGTCGGGGGTGCGGGGAGTTCGAGCACCATCAGCCGCCCACCTTCTCTTCGATCTTTCCGGTCAGCCGGAGGAACACTTCGTCGAGCGTGGGACGGCGCACCGCGACGTCCTCGACCGCGACGCCGGCGCGGTCCAGCTCCCGTACGACGCCCGGCAGAGTCATCGACCCGTCCCCGACCGGCACGCTCACCCGCCGGGCCACCGGGTCGGTGTCCGGCTCACCGATCCGGGAGAGCACCGCGACCGCCTCCGGCAGGCCCTGCGTCGCGGGCACCATGACGTCGATCCGGCTGCCGATCTCGGCCTTGAGCGCGTCGGGAGAGCCGGTGGCGATCACCTTGCCGGTGTCCACGACGGCGATGCGGTCGGCGAGCTGGTCGGCCTCGTCGAGGTACTGCGTGGTCAGCAGCACGGTCGTGCCGTCGGCGACGAGCTCCCTGATCGTCTCCCAGATCTCTCCGCGGCTGCGCGGGTCCAGGCCGGTCGTCGGCTCGTCGAGGAAGAGCACCGGCGGCGCCGTGATCAGGCTCGAGATCAGGTCGATCCGGCGGCGCATGCCACCGGAGTAGGTCCGGACCACGCGGTCGCCGGCGTCGGCGAGGCCGAAGCGGGTGAGCAGCTCGTCCGCACGCCGGGCGGCGACCTTGGCCGGCAGGTGGTACAGCCGGCCGAAGAGCCGCAGGTTGTCCCGGCCGCTGAGCTTCTCGTCCATCGAGGCGTGCTGACCGGCCAGGCCGATGCGGTAGCGCACCTTGTCGGCGTCGCGGACCACGTCGTGCCCGGCGACCCGCGCCCGGCCGGCGTCGGGCAGCGTGAGCGTCGACAGGATCCGCACCGCCGTCGTCTTGCCGGCGCCGTTCGGGCCGAGCAGCCCGAAGACGCTCCCCCGCGGCACCTCCAAGCCGACGCCGCGCAGCGCCTCCGTACGCCCGAAGCGCTTGCGCAGCCCCTCGGCCCAGATGGCCGACTCCGAATTCGTCATCGTGAGGTCTCCTCTTACTGCGTACTTTGTACGCGCCGGGTACAACGTACGCACATCTGCGTACGTTGTACAAGTGCTGATACGTTGTACGCGGTGACCGGACGAGAGGGCGGTATGACAGGTTCGGCGGATTCGGCAGGTGAGGACCTGAACGAGCTCCTCCGCAGGCTGGCCGAGGAGCACGAGAAGCAGCGGGCGGAGGACCCTCGCCAGAAGCCCATACTCTGGGAGCGCGTCGAGGGCTCCTCCCGTGGCCCGCGCCCGGCACTGACGCACGACCAGATCGCGCGCGCCGCCGTCGAGATCGCCGACGCCGACGGCCTGAGCGCCGTGTCCATGCGGCACCTGGCCGAGCGGCTGGGCGTCGCGACGATGGGCCTGTACCGCTACGTCACCGGCAAGGACGAGGTCTATGAGCTGATGCTCGACGCGGTGGCCGCCGACCTCTCCCTGCCGGACGCCGGATGGCGCACCGTCGCCGACTCCTACGCCAGGCAGCTGCGTGCCCTCAGCCTGCGGCACCCCTGGATGTACCAGGCGTTCGCCCGGGTGCCGGCGTCACTGTCCCCGGCCAACGTCGCCCTCATGGAGAAGGCCCTGGGCTCCATCGACGGCCTCGGGCTCGACGTCGACACGATGATGGCCGTGTTCGGCACGGTCAACTCTTTCGCGCGCGGCGCGGTCTTCGCGGAGGTGACGCAGCGGGAGGCCCTCCAGCGCCGTGGCTGGGAGTCCGATGACGACGTGCGGCTCGCCTACCTGCCCTGGGTGCGGTGGATGCTGAACACCGGCCGCTACCCGAAGCTGACCCGCTACATCATCGAGGGCTCGAACGAGGACGACGCGGAGTGGCTGTTCGAGTTCGGCCTCAAGTGCGTGCTCGACGGCATCGCCGCCCGCCTGGGCATCTGACCTCCCCGGCCACGCGAGACGGCGGTGACGGATCCTTTCCCGTAGCGAGGAAGTGCCATGCGACCCGCACCGTACGGGCCTACTTGGGTGTCCTTTCACGGTCTAGGCGGGCATCACGCCGATAAGCCGGGCTCGGGCCTGGGAAGATTCGTCTTGTGCCCGCTAACGAATCCCCCGATCGGCCTCGCGACGGTGACATGCTGACGCGGACCCGCGACGAGGCCGCGCGCGGCGTCGCGGACGGTCCTGTGGTCGACGAGCCATCGCTGCCCGCGCGCATCCGGCGGCCGGCGGACGCCATCCGGTTCCTGCTGTCCATCGGTGTGATCGTGGTGATCCTCAGCCTCGCCCACGTGGCGCGGCAGACGACCAGCGGGCTGGCCTCCGACATCACCCATGGGACCGAGCAGGCCCCGCACCTGCTGCTCACGCTCGCCGGGCTCGCCTCCGGCATCGGCGTGCTCGCCGTTCCGGTCGCGTTCGGCGTCGACCGCATGATCCGCCGCGACGGGCTGCGCGTGGCGATCGGCGTTCTCGCGGCGGTCGTGGCGCTCGGCGTGTCCCTGACCGTCGACTCCTGGGTGACCGCCGCCGGCATGCGGGACCTCGCGTGGTACCTGACGTGGAAACGCCACGGCGGCTGGTTCCCCGGGCCCGCGCACATCGACATCACGCCCGTCATCGCCTACGTCACCGCGGTGCGACTGGGGGGCCGTGCGCGCTGGCAGACGGTGACCTGGGCGGTCATCGGCCTGGACGCGGTCGCGTCGCTGGCGGCCGGCACGATCACCCCGCTCGCGATCGTCACGACGTACGTCATCGGGCGCGCCGTCGGCTACGGCACGCTCTACGCGGCGGGCTCCCCTAACACCCGGCCCGCGGGCCGGGCCGTGATGACCGCCCTGCGCCGCGTCGGGCTCGACGCGGTCCGCGCCAACCGCACCTCCGGGGACCCCGACGGCTTCCGCGGCTACGGCGCGACGCTCGCCGACGGCCGCCGCATCGACGTGACCGTGCTCGACCGCGACCAGCAGAGCGCCGGCCTGATCTACCGGCTGTGGCGACGTGTACGGCTGCGAGGGGCGACCCCGCGGCGGACGATCCGCTCGCTCCGCCGGTCACTGGAGCAGGAGTCGCTGATGGCGTACGCCACCGCGGCGGCGAACGCCGCGACGCCCCGGCTCCTGGCCACCTCCGAGGTGGGCAGCGAGGCTGCGCTGCTGGCGTACGAGCACGTGCCGGGATGCACTCTGGCGGAACTGCCCGAGGAGGAGCTGACCGACGAACTGCTCGTCGCGGTCTGGGGCCTGCTCGGCACGCTCCAGCGCCATCGCCTCGCGCATCGCCGGCTCGTCGCCGAGAGCGTCCTGGTCGGCCCCGGCGGCCGCCCGTACCTCATCGACCTGCGCACCGGCGAGACCGCCGCCGGCGACCTGGCCCTGCGCATCGACCTGGCCCAGCTGCTGACCGACGTGGCGCTCCGGGCCGGCCCGGAGCGTGCGGTGCGCACGGCCGCGGAGGTACTCGGGCCCGAGTCCCTCGCCGGCGCCGTGCCCCTGCTGCAGAAGGTCGTCCTCGCCCGGAGCACGCGCGCCGCCCTGCGCAGGGACAAGACCCTCCTCAGCGGGATCCGCGAGCAGATCCGGATCCTGCGGCCCGAGATCGCCGCCCAACCCGCCCAGCTCGACCGATTCAGCCCACGCACGCTGGTCAGCGTGATCGCCGGCACGGCCGGGGCGTACCTGTTGCTGTCCCAGCTCGGCAACGTCGACGTCGTCGCACTGATCTCCCACGCCGACTGGCGGTGGTTCGTCGTCGGCCTGCTGGCCTCGGCGGTCAGCTACCTGGCGGCGGCGCTCATGCTGATCGGTTTCGTGCCCGAACGCCTGCGGCTGTGGCGTACGGTCCTGGTGCAGGTCGCGGCGTCGTTCGTCAAGCTGGTGGCGCCCGCCGCGGTGGGCGGCATCGCGGTCAACACGCGTTATCTGCAGAAGGCCGGGGTGCCGGCCGGGCAGGCGGCCGCGAGCGTCGGCGCCTCACAGCTCACCGGGATGGGGTGCCACGTCCTGATGATCCTGCTGTTCGGCTACGTGACGGGGAGCGGTACCGGCCCCTCGCTACCGCCTTCGCGGATCATCATCATCACGCTGCTCACCGCGGCCGTGCTCACGATCGTGCTCTTCTCGATCGGGCCGCTGCGCCGGCTCATCACGTCCCGTACGCGGTCGCTGTTCGCCGGGGTCGTCCCCCGGCTCCTGGACGTCCTGCAGTCACCCAAGAAGATCACCACGGGCCTGGGCGGCACACTGCTGCTCACGGCGGCGTTCGTGCTCTGCCTGGACGCCTCGATCCGGGCGTTCGGAGGCTCCATGGACCTGACGACGGTCGCCGTCGTCTTCCTCACCGGCAACGCCCTGGGCTCGGCGGTGCCCACGCCGGGCGGGCTGGGCGCCGTCGAGGGCGCCCTGTCACTGGGCCTGACGCTCGCCGGACTGCCCGCCGGGACGGCGACGTCCGCGGTACTGCTGTTCCGGCTGCTGACGTTCTGGCTGCCGGTGCTGCCCGGCTGGGCGGCGTTCACCCATCTCCAACGCAGCGAGGCGATCTGAACCTGTCGCGGCGGCCCCCTGAGTCCGCCGTGGTGTTCAGCCCGTACGGCGTGCGCGGCGGCGGTGGGCGAGCTCGTCATTCGGCCCGCCGTCGTGGTTGCTGTGCGCCCGCTCAGCGGGCAGCTCCGCCAGGCTGCCCTCCACCTCCTGCCAGACCCGTCCCAGAGCGATGCCGAACACCCCCTGGCCACCCTGCAACAGGTCGACGACCTCATCGGCGGACATGCACTCATAGACGCTCACCCCGTCGCTCATCAGGGTGATCTGCGCCAGGTCGTCGACCCCCCGGTCACGAAGATGCTCCACGGCCGTGCGTATCTGCTGCAACGACACCCCCGTGTCGAGCAGCCGCTTCACGACCTTCAGCACCAGGATGTCGCGGAAGCTGTAGAGGCGTTGCGAACCGGAACCATGCGCGGAACGCACACTCGGCTGCACCAGCTCCGTACGCGCCCAGTAGTCGAGCTGCCGGTAGGTGATACCGGCGGCCGCGCATGCCGTGGGGCCGCGGTACCCGACATCGTCGGGAAGAGGTGAGACCGCCCCGCCGAACAGGAGACCCTGCTCTCCGGCGCGCTGAGAGGCTTCGCGCCTGTCGCGGGCCGCCTTGCCCTCGCCGCTGCTTGCCGCCACGCGGACCTCCGGCTCTATCATCCCGCAGTGATCCACCAAGGGGGTTTGACGGAATTACACCGCAGGGGTTCAAGCAGCACGGTAGGTCGCGGCCAGACCAGGGTCAACGTCCGCCCTCGGCGCGTCGCACGCGACTGCAAACCGTTACGACGTCTCCAAATCGCCACAGTCGCTGACATTGGGGCGTCTGCCCACGTACCACCGGCGCTTGGACATGAGGCTATGCCCAAGGCTCCTAAAAAGAAACTTTTCCACTTGATTTCCTGCGGGGAAGGCGGTGTCGGGTATATAGGGGTTCAGGTGACGGATGGCGAGGGCCGCCGCATTTCGCCCGGGGCCTTTGCGCTCTTCCTACGGTGCCCGCCGTGCCCGCCGTGCCTCCGCGCCGACCACCACACCACCCCGCTCGCCTCAGCCTCGACCACGAGGCCCCTCGCCGCCCGCCATTCGGGTCTTTCACGCCATGGGGCCCGGCCGTCATGGTGGCCGGGGTGGAACGGACCTGCGAGCAGCACGGGGCCTGAGGGATGAGCTCCGAGGCGAGGGGCCGGGCGCGGCCCCCGGGGCATGGGATCCGACGACCGAGGATCGGTTCCGAGCTGGGCCCGTCTGAGACAAACTCCGGAGCCTTGCGCCGCCTGACGGGCCAGGGCCGCCGGCGCGAAGAGCGCTTTGCGCGGGCGGCGGCTCGGTGGCGGCCGGACCGATCCTCAGGTGGCGCGGCCGAAGTCCTCCGGCGAGATCGTGTCCAGGAACTCGCGGAACTTCTCCACCTCATCCTCCTGCTCGTCCGGAATCGCCACGCCGGCCTCTTCCAGCACGTCCTCGCTGGCGAAGATGGACGCGCCGGTGCGCAGTGCGAGGGCGATCGAGTCCGAGGGGCGGGCGCTGACCTCGACACCGTTGGAGAAGACCAGGTCGGCGAAGAAGATGCCCTCGCGCAGGGCGGTGATGTTCACCGTGCGCAACTGGACCTCGAACGCGTCCAGTACGTCGCGGAAGAGATCGTGGGTGAGCGGCCTGGCGGGCAGCACACCTTGCTGGGCGAAGGCGATCGCGGTAGCTTCCACCGCCCCGATCCAGATGGGCAGGTAACGGTCCCCATCCGTCTCCTTCAGCAGCACGATGGGCTGGTTGGAGGGCATCTCGACCCGTACGCCGACGACCTCCATCTGCTTCACAGCGGCTCCCTGCTGAGACGGCTTACCTGAAACCCTTTAGCCCAACGTACACCCCGGCCGGGCCGCGCCGGGGCGCCGTGGAAGGCCGGACCTGGATGATCCATCGGAACCGGCGGGCCGACCAGAGCGGCGCTGAGCGGCCGGGCGCACAGACGCTCCGGCCGCGGCAGCGCCATGATCTTTACGGTCCCGGCGCGCCGCCGCGGCTGACTTGATCACGGCAGGTTTCGAACACGGCCCGGGCGACGAACCCGGCACGCTCGCCGAACGCCGCCACGAAATCGAACCCGGATCACTTTGCGAACGCCCGCCCAGGCTCGAACCCCGTACGAGGACACTACGGCGATTCCGAAAGAATCTCCGCAGGTCGAACACCTGGTGACGCAGTCCCGCGAGCGCGCATGACGAAGGCGCTCTCAAGATCAAGCAAGTGTTGCTGGAACGTTCGGCCAGGTGGAGGAAACCACTCCCCGAGCGTCAAGATGTACTCCCCGTCAAGCCCAGATGGCAGCCGGCCGACCGCCGCGTTCGGTATGACCTCAGGTGGTGATGTGGCGGCCGCCCGGCGAGTCGTGCAGCCGACATGAACGACCCTGACGCATCGCGTCACAAGGGCCGCGCCCAAGCCCAGCACCGTCACGCCCCCGGTCAGGGACCGCGCCAGGCAGGCACCGTCACACGCAGGGATCGAGGCCGCGCCAAGCCCGGCACCATCACCCGCCGGGTCAGGGGTCGAGGGCCGCGCGCAGGCCGGCCGCGACCAATGCCGCATGCAACTTCAGCGACAGGGACGCGATCTCGTTCGCGGTCTCCGCGGCGCGGGCGTGGGCGCCGGGGCTGCGCTGGCGCATCGTCGGTGCGACGGCCGCCTCGATCAGCCCGATCTCCCGGTCGGCGGCGGCCTTGACCGCCCGCAGGTGACGGGCCTCGAAACCGAAGGAGCGCAGCGCGGCCGCCGCGCGCGCGATCGTCAGCGCGTCGCGGTCGTACTGGCCGCCGGTCCGGCTCACCAGCCCGAACTCCTCCAGTTCGGTGAGGACCTCGGGATCCACCCCGGTGGTGTCGAGAAGCTGCCTGCGGGTCAGGCGTACGTCCCCGGCGTCCTCGTACACGCTGTCGGTGGCGACCAGGCCGCGGGGTGGGCGGCGGTCCCGGCCTGTCAGCGGCGGAGGGGTCTGGCCGCGATCGAGCGCGTCGAGGTGTTCTTTGATGACCCGCAGCGGCAGGTAGTGGTCGCGCTGCGCGGCCAGGATGAACCGCAGCCGCTCAGCGTCGGCGTGGGCGAACTTGCGGTAGCCGGACGGGCTGCGTTCGGGCTCGATCAGTCCCTCCGCCTCGAGGAAGCGGATCTTCGAGACCGTGATGTCGGGGAACTCCGCCGACAGGAGCCCCAGCACCTCACCGATCGTCATGTGGGCACGGGCCGCCGAAGTACTCATTCGCGCCCCCGCCGCACGCCGCCCTCCGCGCTCACAGACACAGACTGCCCGCGGACGCGCCCCGCACGCGTCTCACGGACAACGACCCCGTCGACGTCCAGCCGCCTCACAGTCCTCCTGGCGGGCGACCGTCGCCTCTTCCGTCGGCGACGTGATGGGGGGCGACCTGGGGGTTGGTGAGGAACACCAGCCGGAACTTCCCGATCTGGACCTCGTCGCCGCCGGACAGCCCCGCCTCGTCGATCCGCTCGCGATTGACGTACGTGCCGTTGAGGCTGCCCACGTCGCGTACGGAGAACTGCGGGCCGCGGCGGTAGAACTCGGCGTGCCTGCGGGAGACCGTCACGTCGTCGAGGAAGATGTCACTCTCCGGGTGGCGACCCGCGGTGGTGGAGTCACTGTCCAGAAGGAACCGGCTCCCGGCGTTCGGCCCCCGCTTGACGACCAGGAGCGCGGTGTTCGGCGGAAGGGCCTCGACCCCGCTCTGGTCCGGCGGCAGTTCGTCACCCGGCTCACCCTCGACGGCGTCGACCGCGCCCAGCGAGATCGTCGACGTCGAATCGCCGGGCTCGCTCATCACCGGTGGAACACTCCGGGTCAGCGGGGTACCGCAATTCGCCCAGAAGCGGGCACCATCCGGATTGGCGTGACCGCACTGCGTGCAGTAGACGCTCGGCATTTATCGGCTCGGCCTCCTACCTATGGCCTCGTGTGTGCCTGTGGCACTGTACGGCGCGGAAGTCGAGCACTCACGGGCCTTCGGCGCACCGTACATCCGACCCGTCTCCAGCACACGATCCCCCTCCGAGCGCCGTCGGCGATGACGCCCGTTTCGTCCCTCACCCGCCACGACGACGGTTGCCGCAACCTACGCGGCAATGACCGAAGGGTCAACCACGACAGGCGTCGCATGTCCCAAACTACCGTCGGCACAGATCGCCGGTCCACGCCGCCGCGCGGGTGAACAAACGGATGAAACACGCATCGCCCCCAGAAGCAATAAGGACACGACCTGTGATCATCTTACCGCCTGAATAGTGATTTTCTGCCGCTGCGTGACCGTCCCTTCGGCACCGCTGTTCCGCAGCGAACGCAGAACGCCGCCGGGAATGTTCAGCGCCGTGGCGAGTGTGTGCGGGTCGCCGATGGCCAGAAAACGGTAGGGCCGCGTCAGCGTGCTGCCGTCGGCCACCACGGTGCCGCCGCTCGCGTCCGTGAAGTACGTGCTCACCCCGACGCGTACGCCGTCGACCTGGACGACCTCGGCGCCCGCGTCGCGCAGTTCCTCGAGGGTGTCGAGAAGGGACGCGGCGCGTACGCGGCTCTGGGGATCGTCGACGGTCAGCTCGATGCCGGGCCCGGTCGCCGGCAGTGTGCCGGCCAGGATGCCGTACGTCTGCGCGCGCCTGCGGGCGTCCTGGAGGGCCGCCTGCCCCTGGGTGTCGCGTTCGAGCCCGGCCTTGGT
The DNA here is from genome assembly GCA_035643735.1 of Actinoallomurus sp. Lineage (GTDB taxonomy): Bacteria > Actinomycetota > Actinomycetes > Streptosporangiales > Streptosporangiaceae > Actinoallomurus. The sequence goes on from DASQPY010000499.1 coordinate 12,276, forward strand.
GTCGTCCAGGTCGCGGATGTCCGAGCGCAGCCGGTCCGAGCGCTATGATAGGTCGCCGAGAATGCCGACGAGCTCGTCCTGGCGTGCGTTCGCGAACTTGGTGTCCTTGTCGTTGGAACGCACCTGGGCGGCGACGGCGAACCCCAGCACGGCGCACAGCACGGCCACGATGAGCTGGCCGCGGTTGAGACGCGGCCGCAGCAGCGTCGCCGGCCTTCCCTGGGGCTCGGTCCGCTCCGGTTCGCTCATGCCTGGAAGAGCTTCCGCCGGATCGCCGCGACGTTGGAGAAGATGCGGATGCCGAGCACGACCACGACCCCGGTCGACAGCTGGGAGCCGACGCCGAGCTGGTCGCCGAAGAACACGATGAGCGCCGCGATGATCGTGTTGCTGAGGAACGACACGACGAACACCTTGTCGTCGAAGATGCCGTCCAGCTTCGCCCGCAGGCCGCCGAACATGGCGTCGAGCGCGGCGACGATCGCGATCGGCAGATAGGGCTGTAGCCACAGCGGCACGCCGGGATGGAGCACGAAGCCGAGGGCGACTCCGGCGACAAGGCCGATGAACGCGATCACTTGGGCGTCTCCGTCCGTGCGTAGCGCAGGCCGGGGGTGGGCGCCGCGGGTAGTCGCACGCCGTCCTCCTGACGGATGTCATAGCGGATGCCGAATGTGGCCTCGAGGGTACGGAAGGCCTTACCGGTCGGGGAACCGGCGAAGGTCTTCGCCAGGCCCGACTCCCCGAGGGCGGTCACGGCGTACGGGGGTGACAGCGGCCGGTAGTCGACGAGGATGGCGTCACCCGCGGAGCGGATCGCGGTCGTCGCGGTCATCCGCTGACCGTTGATGGCGACCGCCGTCGCGCCGGCCGCCCACAACCCGTTGACGAGCCGCTGCAGGTCCTGGTCGAAGATGTGGCCGTCCTGCTGCGCGGTCGCGCCGCGCGCGCTGTGGGAGTCGTCCACCGTGATGATCGCGGCGTCCCCGCTGACCGACGCGGCGGCCGCGGCGCCGGTCGCGCGGTCGAGGTCCTGGCGGGCGTTCTGGCCGGCGTCGCTCTGGGCGAGCACCGAGCGCCGGAGCGCCTCGGTGCGTGCCCGCAACGCGTCGGCCTGGTGCTGCAGGGCGTCGGTCTCCTCGGTGCGCTGGCGGATCTGCGTGATGAGGGCGTTCCGCTGCCGCTGCGCGACCGGCGCGCCCCGGCGTACCTGGATGACGGCGACGGCGCCGAGCAGCCCGAGGAGCACCATCGCGGCGAGCAGCCGGGACGTCCGCCCCGTCCTGCCCCCGCGGTCACCGGAGCCGGCACGGCGGGCCGCGGCGGCCTCGTAACCGGGATCGAGGCCGGAGCCGGAGAACAGGTCGGCGAGCAACGACATGGAGGCGTCCGGCCGATCCCAGCGCCTCTTTGCTCCCTGTTCACTCATCCGCCCCATTGTGGCAAGCCCACGGGACCCATTGGACCAGCCGCGTCCGGCGAAACTCACAGGGAACTCTCAGCGGACGCGCACCGGCTCCCAAGGCGCGGGCGATGGACTGTACGCCCGCACGCTCCGATGATGGGGGTCATCGATGGAACAGACGGGGGAAGTCCCGCTGATGCGGCTGCCGATCAGCGGCTGGACCATTCGCGTGGGGCGCGGGGCGGCGGACCGGGCCGCGCTCGAGGTGTACGACGGCTGCCGCGTGGCGGACGTCTGCGTCACCACCGCCCTCTCGGTGTCGGTGCTGCGCGGCGCTCACCGGAACGCGCGGGGCGGTGAGCCCTGGGCGCTGGCGTGGGGCCAGCTGCCCGCCGGGGTCTCCGAGGTCACCGCGCGGTTCACCGGGGGCGTCCGCGACCGCGGGGTCCGCCACATCCCGGCGGTCGTCATCGAGGGCGGCTACTGGGTGGCCGAGGCGGCGGGGAACTTCACCGGCGTGACCGTGCAGGCCGGGCCCGTACGCGTCTCCGAACGGCTGCGCCGGA
>DASQPY010000500.1:0-2571 GCA_035643735.1 Actinoallomurus sp.
GTCTATGTAGCAAGAGAAGTGCCGGGCAAGATCGTCGTATGGACCGGGACATGCGTCGGGGCCGGGTCGGTCGCCGTGCTGCGGCGACCGACCCGGCCCCGGATGTCAGGTCAGCGGTGGCCGTGGGCCGGGGTGCCCGGCAGGACCTCCCAGGTGACGTTGTCGCCGTGCTGCTGGGTCCAGAAGATGCGCCACCCACCGCCGAAGAGCTGCGGCTTCTTGGCGCCGAGGATGCCGTTGACGGTCGGGTCGCCGTCGGAGGTGTGGATGCCGGTGATCTCGTTGTCGCCGTCGTTAAAGCCAGGGCTGAACAGGGCGTCGTACGTCGCCGAGGCGTCCCGTCCCTCCGCGAGCCACCGGACCGGGTGGCGGGCCTGGTTGCCGCGCACGTCCAGGACGTAGCCGGAGTCGAGCGCGTTCCGCTGCCCGTGCAGCAGGTCGCCGGCGTCCTCGACGACGAGGAGCTGGTCCGCGGTGGCGAAGGAGATGTTGTCGAACCCGGTGTGCTCGACGTCGCCGACGGTCACCGGAGTGATGGTCCCGCGGTCAGCGCTCGGGCCCCGCTGGGTGAGGCGGAAGACCGCGCCGAAGGCGCCCGGCAGGTCGCTGAGCGCGTTGGTGTCGCCGGTCTCGGTGAAGTAGAACTCGCGGAAGCCGGTGCCGGGACGGAAGACGCCGTTCTCCGGGCGCTTGAACGGGGTGGCGCCGGCGGCCTTCGCGCCGGCGGTGGAGTCTGCCGGCGAGGCCGGCAGGGTCACCCACCGGGTCTGGAAGTTCGTGCCGTACCGGTGTAGGTCGACGATGAACTGGTCCCGCGGGTCTGCCTGCAGTTGGGACGCCGTGGCGGGCGTGCCGTTGCGTCGCCGCACCTGGAGCGCCTGCAGGATCCCGCCGGCCGTCAGGTCGCTCCGGTTGGTGGGCCGGAACCGGTAGACGTAGCTGTTGGGCACCTTGCCGTTGTTGCCGGTGCCGGCGGCGGCGCCGCCGATGTCCTCGACGATCCAGACGTTGCCGTCGGCGTCGTTCTGGATGCCCTCGTAACCACCGGAGCCGAGCGTCGGCACCCGCGAGAGCGCGGAGGTCGGGTTGCCGTCGCCGTCCAGCGAGACGGCGAAGACGCCACCCGTCGGCGCCGCCGACTCGGCCGTCAGCAGCAACTGGTGGCTGAACGGATCCCAGGTGATGCCGTCGAAGGTCGGGAGCTTCGCGCCCGCGGCGTCCTTGTCCGCGATCAGGGTGACCTTCTTAGCCGGGTGGGTCTGGTCGAGGTCGATCCGGGTGACGTAGCCGGCCGGGCCGCCCTCGTGACCCTGGTAGAGGTAGTGGTGGCCGTTGAAGATCAGGTACGCGTTCTTGTCCGGTTCGGTCTTGAACGCCTCCTTCGGGTCCTGGGTCAGCGGGCCGCCACCGTTGTTGGACGTGTTGTAGCCGTAGTGGGTGTTCCCGAGGGTGGTGTCGGGGTTAGTGAGCGGGAGCTGCCCCCAGGCGACAGACGTCTCGTCCAGGCCGCCTGCGAGATCGTTGTCCTGAATCCCCGACCGAGGGTTCGCGTTCGGCTGGCCCCAGCCACCGAACGCGTTGTCGGCGGACGCCGATCCGCCGGGTCCCACTAGGCTCAAAATCGCGGCGACGCCGACGCCCGAGGCGGCGGTGATCGCCAACATACGACGTTTCGTCATCTACATCCTTCCGATGGTGCAGCGCTGGCCGGTACCGGCCGATCGAAGCGGAGTCGGTGACAGGGGGCCGGTATGGCGACTGACCGCCGGTTGGCCACTAGGCGAACAGACAGTGACGACCGAGACATGGAACGTGCCGAACGAAGGCCGGCACGGGACGTGACCGGAGACCCCTCATGTGACGGCGCAGGTTCGGGCAGGGACGGCCGACGAGGGCGCGGAAGCTCGCGGAAGGTCCGGCCGACGGGGGCAACCTCCTCCACACCCTGGTTGCTGAACAACGCTGAGGTGTAGGGAAAGTCCTCGGGATGGACTGTTGTTCGAGGCCGCGGAGCACAAGATAGGTGGTTTCAGCCTCGACCTGATCGGCCGGGACCAGGACACCGACGAGTGGGTGATCATCGAGAACCAGTTCGGGCCGACGGATCACCGCCATCTCGGTCGGCTGCTCACCTACCAGCAGGAACCGTGCCGGCAACCGTCGTGTGGATCGCCGAGTCGAGACGAGACGAGCATCGGGCCGCGCTCGATTGCCGAACACCAGGACTGACAGCGACACCCGATGCTTGGAGTCCAACTCGGCGCTGTCACGCTGGCCGGCGCGCCGAGCGGTCTGCTCGCACCGCTACTTGAGGTCGTCGTCAAGCCGAACGAATGGAGCCAAGCACGTTCGCGAAGGCGCCGCGCCATCGACCGAGAACGGCTCTACCAAGAATTCTGGACAGCTTGGTTGCAGCGCATCGCCCACCGACGTGGGTTAGCTGACGACGATGCCTGCGGGCGCGGCGCCGCTGGGCAATGAGGTCGGGGAACTGGACAGCTCGGTCAGGTCTCCACCGTGCACCGCGAACGCGCCGACAGCGCCGATCCCGCTCTCATCGACGAACAGGAA
>DASQPY010000501.1:0-29729 GCA_035643735.1 Actinoallomurus sp.
ACGGCATCTTGTGTGGCACCGGCGAGCCGAAGAAGGTCAGCAGGGCGAACGGAACCCCGAGGAGCAGGGCGGCGAGCGCGACCATCGCGAGGACGCCGGCCAGGACGTCACCGGTGCTCCGCCGCCGGTCGATCCGCACCGGAGGGCGCTGTATCGAGCTCATCGGGCGCGCGGCGTCGAGATCCCGGCCGGCACGCCGGGAAGAGAACGCCGCTCCCTCCTCGGAATATCGATGGTGGTCCGATGGGCGCGCCGGGATATGTGGAGCAGCTCAGCCAGCCGGCCGAAGCCCGTGTGGCGCTCCGCCGGCCGGCCGCCGACCACCGACGTGCAGTTCCGCGATTGGCACAGGGGCGGCCAGGTCTCGGTGGCGGTCAGCTGCGACATCGACCTGACCGGTCTGTCGCTCATCGGCTTCAGTCCGTCCAGGACCATGACCGGTACGGCCACGGCGCCGATCGACACCCTGCGGCGGGTCGAGTGAGGCGGCCGGGGGGTGACCGGGGGACGGTCGCCCTCTTCACGACGATCTTCGCCATGTTCGTCCTGATCCTAGCCGGCCTTCTCGTCGACGGAGGCCTCACCATCCACGCGCGCCAGCGCGCCGCCGACATCGCCGAACAGGCGGCGCGCGCCGCCGCGGACGAGATCGACGTGGACTACCTCCGGCGGACCGGCCGGGCGCGCATCGTGGCCTCCGACGCGCCATGCCGGCGAGCGCGGCTGCTCGCGAGCAAGTATCCCGAGGTGACGGGGCCGATCCAGTGCGACACCTCCGACGGCCAGGACGCCCGCGTCATCGTGCAGATCCGGGTGAAGTTCCAACTGCTTAGCGCTTTCGGCTTCTCGGACATGACAATGTCCTCAGCGGCATCGGCTCATCCGCAGGAGGGAATCTGATCTCGGCCCCTCGCCCGGCGGCGGGGGAGCTCCACCCGGTCCTACGCAGAGGAGTGAACAGGTTGAGGTTCGCGGTTCGCCGACCGGCCACCCGGCCGGCCTCCCCGCGCGGTCACCGCCCGCCCGGCGGCGATGTTCCCGCCCTGCAGGCCGGACCCTCACGACGGCTCGCCGGCCGGGACGACTGCACCGATGCATCCCCGGCAGAGCGCACGCGCGGCACCGGCGTAGGTGGACTGACGCCGCCTGGCCGGGTTGCTCTCGCCCGCGTGCTCATGGGACCGGCGGGAGCCGGCTTCGACCTCTCCTCGCCCACCGGCCGACCGCAGGATCACCGGCCGGTCGGTACGGCCCCGGAACTCTCGGCTCTCGCCGGAGTCCTGGCGGGTACGGCCGACGGGCCTTGGACGCGGGACGGCCTGGCGCGCGGTCCGGCCGCGGGACCGCACGCCTCCGCGGAGGCAGGGACGACCGAACTCGATCTCACTGCGCCAGGCGGACACGTGTCTGTGGTGGCGGGCGATGCTCCGGAGGTCCTCACACCCACACGCGTGACGGCAGGCCGGCCCCCGGCCTGGCCTTCCGGCGAGACCGTTCACCGCCTCGGCGAGACCACCGACACCCTCCTGCTGCGGCACCTGCGTACGACCACCACCGAGATTCCGAGGAGGGAGCGGCGTCCTCTCACCGGCCGGAAGGCCGGGGCCTTGACGCCGCGCACCCGATGAGCTCGATTCAGCGGCCTCCGGTGCGGATCGACCGGGGGCGGAGCGCCGGTGACGTGCTGGCCGGAGTCCTCGCGATGGCGGCGCTCGCCGCGCTGCTTCTCGGGGTCCCGTTCGCCCTGCTGACCTTCTTCGGGTCGCCGATCCCGCACAAGCTGCCGTCCACCGAGACGCTCACCCAGCGGCTTGACACCACGGCGCTGATGCACGTGCTCGTGGTCATCGTGTGGCTGGCCTGGATTCAGCTGGCCGCCTGCGTGCTGGTCGAGGCGTACGCGGGCGTCCGTGGTGTCGGAGTGCCGGCGCGGGTGCCGCTCGCCGGCGGACCGCAGGCGCTCGCCCACCGGCTGGTCGTCGCGGCGTTGCTGCTGTTCACCGCCACCACGGCGGTCATGCCGGTGATCACCGGGGTGCGGTCGACGCACATCCAGCAGCGGATGAGCCCGCCGGAGCACCGCGAGCCCGCGCACGCCCGTCCGGCGTCGGCGCCGGTCGCCCAGCAGCAGAGCGCGGACACCCCCACCCTGATGGAGAAGGACGCCGTCCGGAAGATCTACCGCGTGCGCCCGCCGGCCGGACGCCACCACGAGAGCCTCTGGGAGATCGCCGAGAAGTGCCTGGGCGACGGACGGCGCTACCGCGAGATCTACTCGCTCAACAAAGGCAAGCTGCAGCCCGACGGCACCCGTCTCACCATGGCCAGCCTGATCCGGCCCGGCTGGGTGCTCGACATGCCCTCCGACGCCACTCACGTCGAGATCATCGACAAGGGTCCGCACGATGGGCGGCACGAACACGGCGTACCGCACTCGGACGTACCCGGCGGCGTGCACCACCACGGCTACGTCAACACCGAGCAGCAGGCGGTGGAGGCGGCGCGGCACGCCGCACGGCAGGAGGCGCGCGACGACCGTGCCGACCGCGAGGCCGGCCGTCCCCCGATTGAGGAGGGGCCGGAGGTGCCCGCCCCGGGCGGCGCGGTCGAGCCGCCGCCGGCGGAGCGCCCCTCTCACCAGGAACCCTCGCGTCAGGAACCCCCACAGCGGCAGCCACAGCAAGCCCCACAGCAGGGGCCTGCGTTCGGCTGGCCGCAAGAACTGGCCGTCGCGTCACTGCTCGCGGCCGGACTGCTCGCCGGTCTCGGCCGCCGCCGCCGCGAACAGCTCTGGCGTCGCGCCTTCGGCACCATGATCGCCCGGCCGGAGGGCGACGCGGCCCTGGCCGAGCACGCCCTGCGCATCGGCGCCGACACCGAGGCGACGCGCCTGCTCGACCTCGGGCTCCGGCAGATGTCCCAGGCGCTCGCCGCCGACGACCGGACCCTGCCCACGGTGTACGGCGTGCACCTCGGCGCCGACAGCCTGGACCTGTGGATCGCCCCGGCCGACCGCAATCCGCCCCCGCCGTGGCAGGAGTACGACAACGGCCAGGTCTGGCGGCTGAACGCGAACGCACTCGACGGCACGGCGACCGGCGACTTCGCCGACGTGCTCGCGCCGTACCCGGGCCTGGTCTCGATCGGCGTCAACGACACCGGCCGGATCCTGGTCGACCTGGAGGCGGCGCACGGCCTGATCGCCCTGCACGGCCCGGACGACGTACGCCGCGCGGTGCTCGCCGCGGTCGCGGTCGAGCTGGCCACCAACCGCTGGTCGGACCACATGCGGGTCACGCTGGTCGGTTTCGACGAGGAGCTGGCGCTGGTCGCCCCGGATCGGATCCGCGTGGTCAGGTCCCTCACCGAGGTGCTGCCGGAGCTGGAGGGACGCAGCGAGGAGGTACGCCAGGCGCTCGCGGCCTCCGGCGCCGACTCGGTGCTGACCGGCCGGTGCCGCGGGGTGTTCGGCGAGGCGTGGATGCCGCACTACCTGATCATGGCCGACCCGCCGGAGCCGGAGGAGGCCGAGCGGCTCGTGGCGCTCGCCCGTACCGGCCAGCGGATGGCGGCCGGCTACATCGTCGGCGGGGAGACGCCGGGAGCGACCTGGACCTGGGACGTCACGGCCGATGCCCAGCTACGCGCCGGGGTGCTCGGCTTCGACGTGGACGCCCAGCTCGTGCCCGAGCGGCACTACCGGGCGGTCGTCGAACTGTTCCGCACCGCCGGTCGTACCGAGGGCATCCCGTACAACGACCCCGAGGACGAGCCCCCGATCACGCCGCCCGGCGCCGACGTGCAGCCGGCGGTCGACATCCGCCTGCTCGGCACGATCGAGGTCGACGCGCCCGAGCCCCTCGACGAGAGCCGTCGTGTGCTCTGCACCGAGGTGCTCGTCTACCTGGCGACACATCCGGAGGGCGTGCACCCCACCGTGCTCGGCGGCGCCGTGTGGCCGCGCGGCGTGTCCGCGAGCGTCCGCGACGCGACCGTGGCCCGGGTCGCCGACTGGCTGGGCCGCGACTCGCGCGGCCGCCCCAATCTGTACTACGACGAGCGCGGCCGGATCCGGCTGGGCTCGGAGGTACGCGTCGACTGGGAGACCTTCCGCTGGCTGGTCTGGCGGTCCGCGGCCGAGCCCGGTTCCGAGATGGCGTACATGACCTATGCCCTGGAGCTCGTACGCGGGCGGCTGATGGACGGCCGGCCGAGCGGGCGGTACGGCTGGCTGGCCGCCGAGGACTTCGAGTACGAGGCGACCGCGCGGATCACCGACGTCGCGCACCGGCTCGTCCTGATGCGTCTCGACGAGGGCGACGCGCGGGGCGCGGTGGCGGCCGCGCGCGCCGGCCTACGGCTCGCCACCGGCGACGAGGGCCTGTGGCGCGACCTGCTGCGGGCCACGCACGCCACCGGTGACGCGGCCCAGGTACGTGACGTCGTCGAGGAACTGCGCGAACGCGTCGAGTCCGACCCGTACACCGACCAGATGCAGCCCGAGACCGAGGCCCTGATGGAAGAGCTCGTCCCGCAGTGGCGCGGCGTGGCCGCCGGCGGCGCCGGCTGAGGGCTCAGGGCGATGGGGCCCGACGGAGATCCGCCGCCTCCCGCAGCACGTGACCGCGGGACGACTCGCGATGCCCGCGCCGCCCTGCTGCCAACCCCGCCCAGAACGAAGGTCCCGGTGGGCGAGATGCAGAGCGCCAATGCCTGAGCGACCCCGGGCCTCAGCGGTAGTTGCCGGTGTTGCCGAGAGAGAAGCGGCCGGGCTGGGGGTGGACGCACAGGCCGTGCGGCCCGTCACCGACCCGGACCTTCCGTATGACGCGGCCGGTCCGGGTGGAGATCGCGTACACGGTGTCGGCCGCGCGCGCGGAGACCCAGAACACCCGGCCGGTCGGTGACACACCGCCCAGGTCGGGTGCTGCCGGCAGCCGCCAGTGGCCGATCTGACGGCGGCTCGCGAACGAGATCAGCGAGACGGTGCGCGCGCCGCTGTTGGTGACGTAGAGGACGGTGGCGTCGCGGCTGGGATAGAGACCGTGCGCGCCGCGGCCCGTACGGATGAAGCCGGTCCTGCGGAACCGGGTCGCGTCGACCAGCCACACGCCGCCACGGCCCCGGTCGGCGACGTAGAAGGTCGTCCCGTCCGGGGACAGGCGTACGTCCTGCGGGTCGGCGCCGGCCGCGAGCCGGAGCGTCCCGGTGACCTTGCGGCGGACGAGGTCCACGCGGGCGAGCCGGCCGGACGTGGCGCAGCCCACGACCAGTGTGTCGCCGCTGGCGGAGAAGTCGGCCCGGGTCAGCCCCGTGCACGGCATCCGGAGCGTGCTCCGGTGGCGCATCGTGTGCGGGTCACGGAGGTCGAGGCGCCCGCGCCGGGAGTCCAGGACCAGCGCCGTGCGCCCGTCGACGGAGAAGTACAGGTCGGACGGTGCCTTGACCGGGACCGTACGGCCCGCGACCCCGGTACGGGCGTTGACCGGCACCAGGCCGGCCGGCTTGGTGACCCACAGCGTCTTCAGGTCCCAGGAGGGCACGACCTGCTGCGGCGCGCGTCCGACCGGGATGCGGCGGAGGACCCGGTAGGTGTCGGGATCCACGACGTCGACGGCCGCACCGCCCGCGTCGGGGACGTACACCCGGCGCGGCAGGCCACGGGCCGCCGCGGTCAGGAGCCCCGCCTGGGTGGCGGCATAGATGTCGGGGGGAGCCTCGGGCAGGTTGCCGCGCTGGTCGAGCAGGGGCGGCGACGCACGCGGTGACGGGATGTAGGGCACCGGGGCACCCAGGGCCGCGACCGGCGCGTCCGGTCCGGCACCGCCGCGGAAAGGTACCGGCGACCGGCACCCGCTGACGAGCCCCGACAGCGCGACGGCGAAGGCCAACGAGGCGGCGGTCGCGACCCGGCCGCCATACGCTCGTCGGCAACTCCCCACAAAGGTCGGACTCTATCCACTCGGGGACAGGTTGTGAGCGGATAACTACGAAGAGATTGCGTCCGCGGTGAACGCGTCGAGCGTTCGCACCCCGGTCCGCTCGGCCGTGGAAGGTCAGCCGGGGAGGGCGCTGGTGCGCCAGGCGCCTGGGCCGTGGGGCAGGGGGCGGCGGAGGCGGCGGGACGGGTCCGACCAGGCGGACCGTCGTTCGCGTGGGGCCGGGCCGGTGGCCGCGGGCGCACGCGCGGTCAGTACGGCGACCAGGGCCGCGATCTCCTCCGGCGTCGGGTCGCCGCGTACGACCTGCAGGAACGGTTCAGGCCTCACAGCGGAATGTTCCCGTGCTTCTTGGGCGGCAGCGTCTTGCGCTTCTCGCGGAGGGCGCGCAGAGCCTTCACGATCTGGCTACGGGTCTCCGACGGCTTGATCACCGCGTCCACGTAGCCGCGGTCCGCGGCGATGTAGGGGTTCGCGAGCGTGTCCTCGTACTCGGTGACGAGCTCGGCGCGGCGGGTGTCCGGGTCGTCGGCGGAGGCGAGCTCCCGCCGGTACAGGATGTTGACCGCGCCCTGCGCGCCCATCACCGCGATCTGGGCCGTCGGCCAGGCGAGGTTGACGTCCGCGCCCAGGTGCTTGGAGCCCATGACGTCGTACGCCCCGCCGTACGCCTTGCGGGTGATCACCGTGACCAGCGGAACCGTCGCCTCGGCGTAGGCGTACAGGAGCTTGGCTCCGCGGCGGATGATGCCGTTCCACTCCTGGTCGGTGCCGGGCAGGAACCCGGGGACGTCCACGAAGGTCAGCACCGGGACGTTGAAGGCGTCGCAGGTACGGACGAACCGCGCGGCCTTCTCCGACGCGTCGATGTCGAGCGTGCCGGCGAAGTGCATGGGCTGGTTGGCCACGATGCCCACCGAGCGGCCCTCGACGCGGCCGAAGCCGCACACCATGTTCGGCGCGAACAGCGGGTGCACCTCCAGGAACTCGCCGTCGTCCAGCACGGCCTCCAGAACCGTGTGCATGTCGTACGGCTGGTTCGGCGAGTCCGGGATGAGCGTGTCCAGCGCGAGGTCCGCGTCGAGCACGTCGACCGGCGCGTCCACGTCGTACACGGGGGCGTCCGACATGTTGTTCGAGGGCAGGTAGGACAGCAGCGCCTTGACGTACTCGATGGCGTCCTGCTCGTCCGTCGCCTGGTAGTGCGCCACGCCGGACTTGGTGTTGTGCGAGTGCGCCCCGCCGAGGTCCTCGAACGTCACCTCCTCGCCGGTCACCGTCTTGATGACGTCCGGCCCGGTGATGAACATGTGCGAGGTCTGGTCGACCATGACGACGAAGTCGGTCAGCGCCGGCGAGTAGACCGCGCCGCCGGCCGCGGGGCCCATGATCAGGGAGATCTGCGGGATCACGCCGGAGGCGTGGGTGTTGCGCTTGAAGATCTCGGCGTACAGACCGAGCGCGACGACGCCCTCCTGGATGCGCGCGCCGCCCGAGTCGTTGATTCCGATCATCGGGCAGCCGGTCGTCAGCGCGTGGTCCATGACCTTGACGATCTTCTCGCCGAACACCTCGCCGAGCGAGCCGCCCGCGACCGTGAAGTCCTGGGAGAAGATCGCGACCGGGCGGCCGTCGACCGTGCCGTGGCCGGTGACGACGCCGTCGCCGTACGGCCGGTTCTTCTCGACCCCGAAGCCGTGCGCGCGGTGGCGTGCCATCTCGTCGAACTCGACGAAGGATCCCTCGTCGAGGAAGGCGTCGATCCGCTCCCGCGCGGTCATCTTGCCCTTGGCGTGCTGCTTTTCGACGGCGCGCTCGGATCCGGCGTGCACGGCCTCGTAACGGCGTCGCTCCAGGTCAGCGATCTTGCCAGCGGTCGTGTGGATGTCGATCTCGCTGGAGGGCAGCGGCTCAGGGGCGTGCGTGGCCATGTGATCAGACTAGCCAGCCGGTCTGCAGGCTCTCCAGACCGGGGTGATCTCAGCAGGCAAGACGGGAATTCCGGTGCAGGGAGAACTACTGACTACGCTGATTCGCGTGTCGACCCGAAACTCCGCTCGGCAGGAGATGCCCGAGCCGCTGCGCGCCGATGTCCGGCTGCTGGGCTCCCTGCTCGGCCAGGTGCTCGTCGAGTACGGCGGACAGGGCCTGCTGGATGACGTCGAGTCCCTGCGCCACGCGGTCATCGCGACGCGCCGGGACGAAAAGGACGTCGAGGACGTCGCCGCCATCGTCAGCGGCTGGCCTCTGGACCGTGCCGAGCTGGTCGCGCGCGCGTTCACCGTCTACTTCCACCTGACCAACCTCGCCGAGGAGCACCAGCGGATCCGCACGCTCCGCGAGCGCGACACCGGCGGGGAGCCCCAGCGCGATTCGGTCGCCGCCGCGGTCCGTGAGATCGGCAAGGACCGGATGGCCGAGCTGCTCCGCGACCTCGAGCTGCGCCCGGTGCTCACCGCGCATCCCACCGAGGCGCGCCGCCGGGCCGTGGTCACCGCGATCCTGCGGATCAGCGCGCTGCTGACCGAGCTCAACGACCCCCGCTCCAGTAGCGGCGACCGTGACGCGATCACGCGCCGGCTGCTGGAGGAGATCGACCTGCTGTGGCGTACCTCACAGCTACGCCGTACGAAGCCGGACCCGCTGGACGAGGTCCGCACCGCGATGGCGATCTTCGACGAGACCCTGTTCCGCGTGGTGCCGGCCATCTACCGGTCCCTCGACACCGCGCTCGCGCCCGGCACCGGGGCACGGCCGCCACTCGCCCCCTCCTACCTGCGCTTCGGCAGCTGGATCGGCGGCGACCGCGACGGCAACCCGTACGTCACCGCGCAGATCACCCGCGAGGCGATCGGGATCCAGGCGGACCACGTCCTGCGCGCCCTGGGCCTCGCCTGCACCCGCGTCGGCCGCACGCTCACGCCGCACGAGAGCACGACACCACCCTCCGCCGCCCTGCGCGGCGCGCTGGCCGGCGCCCGCGCGGCCCAGCCCGAGCTGATCGCCGACATCGCCAAGCGCTCGCCGGGCGAGCCGCACCGCCAGTTCGTCCTGTACGCCGCCGAACGCATCGAGGCCACCCGGCGGCGCGACGCCGACCTGGGCTACCACGGCGCGGCCGACCTCCTCGCCGACCTGCGGACCGTGCAGGACTCCCTGGTCCAGGCGGGTGCGGTACGCCAGGCGTACGGGGAGTTGCAGCACCTGGTCTGGCAGGTCGAGACGTTCGGCTTCCACCTCGCCGAGCTGGAGGTCCGTCAGCATTCGGCGGTGCACGAGAAGGCCCTCGCCGAGGTGCGCGCGGGCGGCCCGCTCAGCGAGCAGACCGAGGAGGTCCTGGACACGCTGCGCGTCATCGCCTGGGTGCAGGAGCGCTTCGGCGCCGACGCCTGCCGGCGCTACGTCATCTCCTTCACCCGTACGGCCGAGGACGTCGCCACCGTCCACGCGCTCGCCGAGCACGCGGCCACCGGCGGGCGGACTCCGGTGCTCGACGTGGTGCCGCTCTTCGAGACCGGCGAGGACCTCCAACGCTCGCCCTCGGTGCTGGACGGCATGCTCCGGCTGGCGCCCGTACGCCGCCGCCTGCTGGAGACCGGCCGCAGCATGGAGGTCATGCTCGGTTACTCCGACTCGGCCAAGCAGCTCGGGCCGACAACGGCCACGCTGCAGCTGTACGACACGCAGGCCGCACTCGCCTCCTGGGCGGCGCGTCACGACATCCGGCTGACGCTCTTCCACGGCCGCGGCGGCGCGCTCGGCCGTGGCGGCGGCCCGGCCAACCGCGCGGTGCTGGCGCAGGCGCCCGGGTCGGTGTCGGGGCGGTTCAAGGTCACCGAGCAGGGCGAGGTGATCTTCGCGCGGTACGGCCACAAGGAGATCGCCCGGCGCCACATCGAGCAGGTGACCAGCGCGGTACTGCTCGCCTCGACGCCGGGGATCGAAGAACGCGCGATCGCCGCCGCCGAACGCTTCCGCCCGCTGGCCGACCGGATCAGCGCGGCGGCCGAGGAGACCTATCGCTCACTGGTCGAGGCGGACGGCTTCGCCGACTGGTTCGCCCAGGTCAGCCCGTTGCACGAGATCTCCAACCTGCGGCTCGGCTCGCGTCCGTCACGGCGTAAGGCGACCGCGTCACTGGAGGACCTGCGGGCCATCCCGTGGGTGTTCTCCTGGACCCAGACCCGGGTCAACCTGCCCGGCTGGTACGGCCTGGGCAGTGGTCTGGCCGCCGTGGACGACCTTGGCGAACTGCGCGACGCGTACCGGTCCTGGCCGTTGTTCGCGGCGCTGCTCGACAACGCGGAGATGAGCCTGGCCAAGACCGACCGGGCCATCGCCGAGCGTTATCTCGCCCTGGGCGACCGGCCGGACCTCGCCGCGGCGGTGCTGGCCGAGTACGACCGCACCCGCGCCCTCGTGCTCGAGGTCACCGGCCACACCCGGCTGCTGGAGGACCGCAACGTCCTGTCCCGCGCGGTCGAGCTGCGCAACCCGTACGTCGACGCCCTGTCCCATCTGCAGCTGCGCGCGCTGCAGGAACTGCGCGGCGGGATCGAGGACGACGCACAGCGCGAGAAGGTCGAGGACCTCCTGCTGCTGGCCGCCGCAGGCGTCGCGGCAGGCCTCCAGAACACGGGATGATCTCGTCAAAACGGGCGGTTTACTGAGGGTATGGGCATCAGGCTGGCCGAGTCCGCCGACCGTGCGGCGGTAGAGACGATCGTCCAGGGGGCGTACGGGCCGTGGGTCGAGGTGATCGGGGTCCGGCCGCTGCCGCTGGTCGCCGACTACGGTGAGCTCATCGCGCAGGGGCACGTCTACGTGCTGGAGAACGGCGAGATCGACGCTCTGATCGTGCTCGAGATCACCGACGGCGTGCTCCTCGTCGAGAACGTCGCGGTGCGGCCCGACCGTCAGGGACGCGGCCTCGGCCGGCGGCTGATGGCGTTCGCGGAGTTCCGCGCCCGGTCACTGGACCTGACGGCGCTGCGGCTCTACACGAACGAGAAGATGGCCTCCAATATCGGCCTGTACGAGTCGCTCGGCTACCGCGAGACGGGACGAGAGGCGAAGAACGGCCGGTCCGTCGTGCACATGAGCAAGAAACTGTAGCGGCGGTAAACGGAGGCACCATCGGACGGCGAGCCCTGTTTAACCTAAAGTTCAAAGATGAGTGTTCGCGAGTCAGTGCCTCATCTCTCGCCACTTTCGCGCTTCGCCATCCTCGTGGATGTCGGATACCTGTACGCGGCGGCGGGTGACCTGCTGTTCGGAGTCTCCTCCCGGCGTTCCTACCGGGTGGACGCCGAGGGGCTGATCAAGGCGCTGGAGGAGCGGGCCACCACGTGCATGCGGGGCGAGCTGCTGCGTGTCTACTGGTTCGACGCCGCCCGCGACCGCGTGCCCACCATCGACCAGCGTGTCGTCGCTCCGCTGCCGAAGGTGAAGCTGCGTCTCGGCAACCTCAACAAGCACAACCAGCAGAAGGGCGTCGACGCCCAGATCCGCGAGGATCTGGAGACGCTGGCCCGGCACGGTGCCGTCACAGACGCGATCCTCATCGCCGGCGACGAGGACATGGTCCCCGCCGTGGAGGCCGCCCAGACCTACGGCGTCCGCATCCACCTGTGGGGCGTCGAACCCCCGTACGGCACCAACCAGGCCGAGCGCCTGATCTGGGAGTCCGACACTGTCGACGTCGTACACGCGGACTTCGTCAAGCCCTACTTCGAGCTCGACACGTCGCGCGAGGACACCGAGGAGCCGCCCGCCGTGACCCCGGCGCCGAATCCCACCACGGTGTTCGGCGCCCGCCCGCCCAAGCCCGTCCCGTCCCCGCCCGCGACCGTGCGCCCGCAGGCACCCCACGTCGGCTCGGTGGCCAAGCTCGGCCCGGCGCGGCCGCACATGGAGGAGATCGGCGAGCACATCGCGCACAAGTGGATCCTGACCCGTGGCCGCGACAACATCCGCGACCTGCTGCCCGGCCCGATCCTGCCCACGGTGATCGACAAAGAGCTCCTGATCGAGGGGGAGAAGGAGCTCGGCCACTCGCTGCGCCCGTACAAGGAGGCGCGCGACTGGCTACGGGAGGGCTTCTGGGCCCGCGTCTACCGCGAGTTCGAGTTCGGCGTCGGCGTCTCGGGCAAGAAGCCCCGCTGAGCCGGCGACCCGCCCTTCGCACGGGCCTCGCGAAGGGATACGGCCGGGGCAATAGGCTGCCTGGGTGAGCGACTCGCCGTACTCCGACCTCGACCGGCCGCCGCTGAACGAACGCTCGCTGACGCGCGCGCTCGTACGGCCCGGGGGGTTGTGGCGTGAGATCCGGGTGCTCGAGGAGACCGGCTCGACAAACGCCGACCTGGCCGATCTCGCCCGCGGTGGCGCGGCGCCCGGCCTGGTGCTCGTCGCCGAAGCCCAGACGTCGGGACGGGGCCGGATGGGGCGGACGTGGACGGCGCCGCCGCGGTCGGGGCTCGCCTTCTCCGTGCTGCTTCCGCCCGAGGACTCCGTCACGCGGCTGGGCTGGCTGCCGCTCGTCGCCGGGATCGCCGTGGTGTCGGCGCTGCGGAGGTTCGCCGAGGTCGAAGGGATCGGGCGCGGCCGGATGGCCGACGCCGTGCTCAAGTGGCCGAACGACGTGCTGATCGGCGAGCGCAAGCTGGCCGGCATCCTGGCCCAGCGCGTCGACACCGGGGTCATCATCGGCATCGGGTTGAACGTCGGCCTTCGCACGGACGAGCTGCCGGTCCCCACCGCGACCTCGCTCGCCATCGAGAAGGTCCCCGCCGACCGTGACCCGCTGCTCCGCGCGATCCTGCGCGAGCTGGCCGCGCGGCACGAGGAGTTCCAGGGCGGGGAGGCGGCGATGCGGGAAACGTACCGCGAGCTGTGCGCCACTCTCGGCAGGAAGGTACGCGTCGAGCTGCCGGACGGCTCGGTCCTCGCCGGAGAGGCCACCGACATCGAAGAGGCCGGTCGCCTGGTGGTTCGCGGGCCAGATGGGGAGCATCTACTCAGTGCGGGCGATGTCGTACATGTCCGGTAGTTGACGCCAACTGGACCGTCCCCCACCCCGCCGGTTTAATTGAAGAGTCCGTCCCCCGGAGGTCATGCATGGCCAGTGTTGCAGAGCTGAAGGGCGCCATCGCCCAGGCCGGTGAAGAGGCCGAGCAGGCGGTCCAGCTGCTCGTTGAGGCCGGTGGCCGAGCGGAGGCGGCGCTGCAGTTTCTGATGGCGGTGGCGGAAGGCAGCGACCACGAGTCGCTGGGGGGATCCCTGGGTGCGATGGGGCAGGCGGTGGAGAGCATCGGCGAGTGTCAGGCCCAGATCGGGGCCGCGATCGAAGAGGCGAACCAATACTCCGATGGGCTCTAGCGCCATCATCGAGGACCCGTCTGTGAAAGCCCCAGGAACCCATAAATGACCGTGAAGCCCGGTGAGCTCCTGGCCGCTGTACGGCAGGACGTCCGGCAGGCACGCGCGACCATCCGCGCCCGCAGGAGTGACCTCGACGAGACGGTCGCCGTGGCCGAGGCGGCGATGGAACGCGCGCGCAAGGAGGCCGCCGCGACGAGCGGTCCGGAGACGGCGGCGGCCCTCGAAGCCTGGCGTGCCCTCGCCGCCGACGCCGCTCCCGGCACGGCCTCGACACCGTGGGAGGACTGGCCGGCCGAACTGGAGCAGAGCGACGGCGAGCCGTCCCTCTACCGCATCGGGTCGATGACCGGGGGCATCCCCGCGCTGGTCCCGCTGCTGGACGCCGGCCACCTGAGGATCCTCGGCGAGGACCTGGCCACCGCCGACGCGGTGGTGGACGCGCTGCTGGTCCGCATCGTGGCGACGACACGGGCGGGCTCGGTGCGCATCAGCCTGTACGACCCGCGCCGGCTGGGCGCGGGCCTCGGCGGCTTCCACGCGCTCTCGCGGCCCGGCCTGCTCACGGTCTACGGCGTGGACGAGTTCAAGGATCTGCTGGGGTCGCTCGACCGCGACATCCGCCGCATCCAGCGTGACGTCCTGGGCGGTGGCCACTCCTCGATCGCGGCGCTGGCCAAGGCCACGAAACGGCGGCCGGAGCCCTGGCGGGTCGTCATCGTGCAGGCACCCGTACGCGGCTTCCGCGAAGACGAGGTCGCCCACCTGGAGAGCGTGATGCACGCGGGCGCGGCCTGCGGCATCCACGTGATCTGCCGGGACGCGCGGCTGGAGGCCGCCCCCGACATCGAGACCGTCGAGGTCGGCCCCGGGGGCTCGGTACGCACGTCGATGACCGGCGGCCTGGAGGTGACGGCCGAGCCGCCGCCGCCGGATACCGTCCGCAAGGTGTGCGAGCACGCCGCCCGCTGGGTCGGCATCGAACGCGACCCGCCGCGGTTCGCCCAGCTGCTCCCGTCCGGGTTCTGGACCGAGTCGTCGGCGCCCGGCGTTCGCGGGCCCATCGGCGAGGACGTCGACCGGTACGAGCCCATCGAGGCCCTGCTCGGCGACGATCCGGTGCACGCCCTGGTCGGCGGGCCGCCGGGCTCGGGCAAGACCAACTTCCTGTACACCCTGATCGGCTCGCTCGCCGCCCGCTACCACCCGAACGAGCTGGAGTTCTACCTCCTCGACTTCAAGGAGGGCGTGTCCTTCGCCCGCCTCGCGAGCGGGCGTACCGACAAGACGTGGCTGCCGCACGCCCGGCTCATCGGCGTGAACATCAACAACGACCGTGAGTTCGGCCTGGCGC
The DNA here is from genome assembly GCA_035643735.1 of Actinoallomurus sp. Taxonomy (GTDB): domain Bacteria; phylum Actinomycetota; class Actinomycetes; order Streptosporangiales; family Streptosporangiaceae; genus Actinoallomurus. The sequence continues at coordinate 14,674 of DASQPY010000501.1, forward strand.
TGCTGAGGTTCCTCGGCGGTGAGCTCGAACGCCGCGGCGCCGCGGCGCGTGACCAGGAGGTCACCAAGATCGAGGAGCTGCGCGCCGTCGACCCCGACGGGCACTGGCCGCGCATCGTGGCGGTGATCGATGAGTTCCAGGTGCTCATCCAGCAGCAGGACAAGATCACCGATGAGTCGCTCCACCTGCTCAACGACCTGGCGCGCCGGGGCCGGTCGCAGGGCATCCACCTCGTGCTCGCCAGCCAGAACATCGGCGGCGTGCAGGCCCTCTGGGGCCGCAACGCGATCCTGGACCAGTTCACGCTGCGGGTCGCGCTGCCCAAGGCGCGGCGCGTCCTCGCCGATGACAACCCGGCCGCCCGGCAGGTCGCGCGCTTCTGCGCGGTGGTGAACTCCGAGTCCGGCGCGCGGCACGCCAACCGCGTGGCACGCCTTCCCGACGCCGGCACTCCCGGCACCTTCGACGCACTGCAGCGCGAGCTGTGGAAGCAGCGCCCCGAGCAGCTCGAACCACCGCGGATCTTCGACGGTGCCTACGTGCCCGAGCTGATGAACGTCCCGGCGCCGCCGGCCGGTGAGGCCGTGGTCGGGCAGCGGATCGACCTGGCCGGCAGCGCCGCGACCGTACGCTTCGACCGCAACCCGGGCCGCAACTTCGCTGTGATCGGCACCCGCGCCGACGAGGCGCACGACATCCTCGCCTCGGCGGTGATCTCACTCGCCCGCGGGTACGCGCCGGGATCAGCGGAGTTCGTCCTGTTCGAGGGGGAGCGGAGCCCCCGCGTGACGAGGCTCGCGCGGTGGCTCACCGACGAGGGGCACCGCGCCACCGTCACGACCGAGCTGCCCAACGCCGGCGAACGGCTGACCCCGGTCTACGTGGTGATGTTCGCCGTGGACGCCGCCACAGCGCGCTCGGCCCCGCTCCGGACGGCGCTGCGCAAGCTCGTCGAGCAGGGCCCGGACGACCGCATTCACGTGCTGGGCTGGTGGCGTACGGCCGACCGGTTCAGGGCGGACCTCGCGGACCGCCCCGGCGCGGTGCGCACGGTCGACGCGTGGGTCGCCCTGGACGTACGCGACAGCGAGCTGACGCCGTTGCCGGGTGCGCAACGGCAGACCTGGACCCCTCGGCGCAGACGGGCGCTCTTCCACGACCAGCGCACCGGTGACACCCCGCAGCCGATCATCCCGTTCAACGTGACGTCCTCCCCTGCCTGAAGGCAGGGGATTCCAACCCGTTCCTAGCCTGAAAGGAGGAGAAGTTGAGGTTCGCGGTTCGTCGGCCTTGGCAATCCAGAGCCTCCCCGCGCAGCAACCGCCCGCCCGGCGGCCGTGTCCGCGATGTTGCGCGCCGCGTTGACGTCGGCGTTGTCCTGGTGCCCGCAGGCCCCGCACCGGAAGAGAGCTTGGCTCTCGCGACTCTCCCGGGCGGTGTGGTTGCAGGTGTTGCAGGTCTGCGACGTGTAACGCGGGTTGACCTTGATCACCCGTTCGGGTGCTTTGTGTTCCAGCCGGGCCACCAGCTGCCCCCACCCGCTGGCGGCACGGGACCAGCGGAACCGCACCCACCCCACCTTCGGGACCTTCACCTCACCGACATGCCGGGAAAGACGCCGCACGTCGCCGAGTTTGACCGCGACGATCCGGAACCCCTCGCCCCGCCCACGCCTAGCCATGTCGGCCGCCTATGGGTCCCAGCGAAGGAGTTCGCCATCGCCTGGGCGAGGTCTTTGAGCGCTTGTTGGTGCACCGACAAAACCCGGAGAACCCAATGACCGACCGTGCCGCGTTTCCTCCCCGCCCTCAAGGACGGGGCCTCCACGCAGTAGGTGCCTGGTGACGCGATGAGCACGCCGGACGAAGACGGCGGACGGCACGTGATGGACCCGCAGACGGCGCGGGGGAGGTACAAGGAGCTGGCGGCCGAGGCCGGACGGCTGCTGCACGCGTCCGACGACGCGCGGCGGCGGCTGGCCGAGGCCGAGGAGCAGCGGACCGCCGCGTACGCCTCGGTGGAGGCGGAGTGGGCGCACCTCGACGGCCTCGAAGAACGGGCCACCGGGATCTGGCGGGAGCTGACCACGCGCTTCGGCCCGCACGCGACGGGGCCGCTGCCGGAGCCCGCGGAGCGGGTCGCGCGCGGACCCGACGCCGAGGTGCTGCTGGACGACGCCCACCAGCGGGTACGCGAGCCGGTCGACTATCCCCTCGCCGGCCGGTACGCGCGCATGGGCGTGCTGGGATTCGCCGCCGCTCTCATGCTCACACTGATCGGGCTGGAGCTGACCATCGTCCTGCACCACCTGGGGAAGGTCCGGCTCCTCGCCGTCGGCGCGCCGGCGCTGGGCGCTCCCTGGCTGGGCTACCTGGCGGCGACGGGATGGATCCGGTACCGGACCGCGCACGAGGAGCAGGAGTACGCCGTCGACACCGCCGTCGCGGGTGCGCTCGGCGGCGGCGGCGTGTGGCTGATCGCGCTGACATTCATCGTCATACGTGTGGTGACCTGATCACGCATTGAGCGGCCGTAAGGTGCGTTTTCTGTCAAGATATGCGCCATGGGTCTTCCGAAGAACTCGTTGACCGAGGATGAGAAAATCGTCCTCGAATTTCATCCCCACTGGTCAACGCTCGTAGCCACGATCTTCTGGGCGATCGTCGCGGTCGTTGTCGCCGGTGTTGTCATCTTTTTCATCCCGGACGGTGACTCCCAGACGCTGATCCGGCTCATCGTCGCCGCCGTCGGGGTCGTCGCGATCATCGTCGTCGGGTTGATTCCCTTCCTGCGCTGGGTGACGACCTCGTACACGCTGACCAACCGGCGGTTCGTGATGCGTCACGGCATCCTGGCCCGCTCCGGCCGCGACATCCCGCTGACCCGCGTGAACGACGTGTCGTTCGAGCACAGCCTGATCGAGCGGATGCTGGGCACGGGCACACTCGTGGTCGAGTCCGGCGGCGAGCACGGACAGCTCACGCTCAAGAAGATTCCCCGGGTCGAGCACACCCAGAGCCAGCTCTACCGCCTGGTCGAGGAGTTGACGGACGGCGACGGCGTTCGCCCGTAACCGCCGGCGCCGATGACCGGACCACCCGACCCTCGCCGCCTCGAAGAGCTCCTGCTCGGCGGCGAGCTGCGCTACACGAGCATGGACGCGATCAGGGCCGCCGGGGTCTCCGAGGAGTTCGCCCGGCGGCTCTGGCGTGCTCTCGGCTTCCCGCACGTCCCCGACGACATGATCGCCTTCACCGAGGGCGACGTGGCCGCGCTCACCCGGATCGCCATGCTGCGGCCGGCGGGCGTGATCGATGACGAGATCGTGTTGCGCATGGTCCGTGCCGTCGGCCAGACCATGGCGCGGCTCGCCAAATGGCAGGTCGACATCCTGGTCGAGGCGCTCACCGACCCGCTGGAGCCGCCCGACCCGGCGGCCCTGCGGCTCATCACGGACAACGCCGAGACCCACATCGCCGAGTTGGAGCCGCTGCTCGTGCACGCCTGGCGGCGCCAGCTCGCGGCCGCGGGTACCCGCCTGCTCACCGCACAGGACTCCGAGGATCTGAAGACGCGGGCCGCCGTGGGCTTCGCCGACCTGGTCGCCTTCACCCGTACGAGTCGTGACCTGGACGAACGCGAGCTGGCCCGGCTGGTGGAACGCTTCGAGGTGACCGCCTCGGACGTCGTGGCCGAGCAGGGTGGGCGGCTGGTGAAGACGCTGGGCGATGAGGTGCTGTTCAGTGCCGACACCGCCCGTTCCGGCGCGGAGATCGGCCTGTCCGTCGCGGAGGCGGTACGCGAGGATTCCGGCATCCCGGACGTACGGGTCGGCATGGCGTACGGGCCGGTGCTGCCGCTGCGCGGCGACGTGTTCGGCACCACGGTCAACCTCGCGAGCCGCCTGACCGAGATGGCCCGCCCGGGCACGGCCCTGGTGGACGTGGGCCTGGCCGCCGAACTACGCGGCGACGACGCGTACGACCTCTCCCGCATCACGCGCCGCCGCGCCCACGGCCTCGGCGTCATCCAGCCGTACGTGCTCCGCCGCCGCTGACGCTCGAGGTTACGTCGGCCGTCCGGTCGTGATCGCACCGGGCCGGCGTGCGCCGGTGAAGCGGAATCCGGTCCAACCGGACTAGATTTGACGGCAGGGAGGTGGAGATGACTGATCTGCCCGGCCGGATCTCGCTGCGCGAGGTGGGCCCGCGAGATGGTCTGCAGAACGAGGATCCGGTGCCGACCGACGCGAAGGTCGAGCTGATCGACGCCCTGTCGCACACCGGCGTCGGCCGGATCGAGGCCGTGTCGTTCGTGCATCCGAAGGCGATTCCGCAGATGGCCGACGCCGCCGAGGTGTGGAGCAGAGTGCGGCGCGCCGGTGATGTGCGCTACTCGGCGCTCGTTCCCAACCTTCGCGGTGCCGAGCGTGCCCTCGAGGCGGGCTTCACCGAGCTGGAGGTCGTGGTCTCCGCGTCCGACACCCACAACCGCAAGAACCTCAATCGCTCCACCGAAGAGTCTCTCGAGGACATCACCAAGATCATCGCGCTGGCCCACGATCACGACGCCACCTGCCAGGTGATCGTGTCCACCGCGTGGGGCTGTCCGTACGAGGGCGACGTGCCGGTCGAGCGGGTCGTCTCGGTGGCCTCGCGTGCGGTGCGCGACGGTGCCGACAGTGCCTCGTTCGGCGACACGACCGGGATGGCGACCCCGCCGCGGGTGACCCGTCTGGTGGGCGACTTCCGGATGGCGAACCCGGAGACCTCGCTCAACCTGCACTTCCACAACACGCGTGGCACCGGGCTGGCCAACGTGCTGGCCGCGCTCCAGCTCGGCGTCTCCGACTTCGACGCGAGCGTCGGCGGTCTGGGCGGCTGCCCGTACGCCCCGGGGGCGACCGGGAACATCGCCTCGGAAGAATTGGTTCACATGGTGGAGGACATGGGCGTGGCCACCGGCGTTGACCTCGAAGCCCTCATCGACGTCGCCGCACGTGCGGAGCGCATGGTCGGTCACACTCTGCCATCACAGGTGCTGCGCGCGGGCCCCAGGGGTCGCACCATCCCCGCCTGAATGACCGGGTCGTTCAGGTATCAGGAAGATAACGCCCCGTTCGCTTCAAGTTAACGCAAAACGGGGAGCATCTACCGCATGAGTGTCGAAGCCGGACATTTTTCCGAGATCGAAGACGAACTTCCGGAAGACCGGTTCCTCGACCGTGAGGAAAGCTGGCTGCGGTTCAACGAGCGTGTGCTGGACCTGGCCGGCGACTCCACACTTCCCCTCCTCGAACGCGTGCGCTTCCTGTCGATCTTCGCGAGCAACCTCGATGAGTTCTTCATGGTCAGGGTCGCCGGGCTCGCCCGCCGGATGGCGACCGGTATCGCCCTGCAGACCGCCAGCGGCCAGCAGCCGCGTGAGGTGCTCGCCCGCACCTCCGAGGTCGCGCACGAGCTGATGCTCCAGCACGCCGCCACCTTCCGTGACGACGTCCTGCCCGCCCTCGCCAAGGAGGGCATCGAGATCCTTCGCTGGGACGAGCTCGCCGACACCGAGAAAGAGGAGCTGAACCGCCTGTTCCGGCGGCGGGTCTATCCCGTGCTCACTCCGCTGGTGGTCGATCCCGCGCACCCGTTCCCCTACATCTCAGGACTCTCCCTCAACCTCGCGGTGCTCGTACGTGACCCGGAGACCGAGGAGACACTCTTCGCGCGGGTGAAGGTCCCGCCGCTGCTGCCAAGGTTCCTGGAGGCGTCGCCGTCGCGGTTCGTCCCGCTGGAGGACGTGATCGCGGAGAACCTCCCGCAGCTGTTCACCGGCACCGAGATCATCGAGCACCACGCCTTCCGGGTCACGCGCAACCAGGACCTGGAGGTCGACGAGGACATCGCGGAGAACCTCCTGCAGGCGCTGGAGCGTGAGCTGCTGCGCCGCCGGTTCGGCCCGGTCGTCCGGATCGAGGTGGAAGAGTCGATCAGTCCCGAGGTGCTCGACCTGCTGATGACCGAGCTCGGCCTGGACGAGGGCGCCGTCTACCGGGTGCCCGGCCCGCTCGACCTCGGCGGTCTGAACGCCATCGCCGACCTCGACCGCAGCGAGCTGAAGTACCCCCCGTTCGTGCCGTCGGAGGCGGCGCTGCCGCACGACGTCAACATCTTCGCGACACTGCGTGACCACGACGTGCTCGTGCACCACCCTTACGACTCCTTCACCACGAGTGTCGAGCGGCTGATCGAGGACGCCGCGGAGGACCCGCAGGTCCTGGCCATCAAGCAGACGCTCTACCGCACCAGCGGCGACTCGCCGATCATCGACGCCCTGATCGACGCGGCCGAGGCCGGCAAGCAGGTCGTCGTGGTCGTGGAGATCAAGGCGAGGTTCGACGAGCGGGCCAACATCACCTGGGCGCGCAAGCTGGAGCAGGCCGGGTGCCACGTCGTGTACGGCTTCGTCGGCCTCAAGACCCACTGCAAGCTGGCCCTGGTGGTCCGCGAGGAGTCCGACGGGTCGCTGCGCCGCTACTGCCACATCGGCACCGGCAACTACAACCCCAAGACCGCCCGGATCTATGAGGACTACGGTCTGCTCACCGCCGACGCCCAGGTGGGCGAGGACGTCACGGACCTGTTCAACCACCTCACCGGGTATACACGCGACACCTCCTACAACCGGCTGCTGGTCGCGCCGGACTCGCTGCGCGGCGGGCTGGTGAGCCGCATCGAGCGCGAGACCGAGAACCACCGGCAGGGCCTGGCCTCCCACATCCGCTTCAAGTGCAACGCCCTCGTGGACGAGGTGATCATCGACGCGCTGTACCAGGCGTCGCAAGCGGGCGTGCCGGTCGACGTCTGGGTGCGCGGCATCTGCGCCCTGAAGCCCGGGGTGCCCGGGCTGTCGGAGACGATCCAGGTACGCAGCATCCTCGGCCGCTTCCTGGAGCACTCGCGGGTGTACGCCTTCGAGAACGGCGGCGCGCCCGAAGTGTGGATCGGCAGCGCCGACCTGATGCACCGCAACCTCGACCGCCGCGTCGAGACGCTCGTACGCGTACGTGACCAGGGCCACTGCGCGGACCTCATCGGCCGCTTCGACCTGGCGATGGGGATGGACACCCAGTGCTGGCTGCTGGGCGACGAGGGCCGCTGGAGGCGGCACGACGGTCCGCTCCACATCCAGACCCATCTCATGCGAACGCGCCGATGGAGGACGGTCGATGGCTCCTGATCCCCCGGACCTGATCCGGGCCGCCGGGGCCGTCCTGTGGCGCCCCGGCACGAACGGCCCCGAGGTCGTGCTCGTCCACCGGCCCAAGTACGACGACTGGTCCTTCCCCAAGGGCAAGACCAAGAACGGCGAGCACGCGCTGCGCACCGCCGTACGTGAGGTCTGGGAGGAGACGGGGATCTGGCCGATTCTCGGCCGGCGCCTGTCGTCGCGGGAGTACGAGAAGGAGCGCCGGCCCAAGCGCGTCGAGTACTGGGCGGCCGCCGCCCCCGAGGGCAACGACGGGGAGTTCCACCCCAGCGAGGAGATCGACCGGATCGAGTGGCTGCCGCTGCCCGAGGCGGAGGAGCGGCTGAGCTACGAGCACGACGCCGAGCTGCTGCGGGAGTTCGCCCCCGGCCCGAACCGCACGACGCCCTACATCGTGCTGCGGCACACCTCGGCGGGCGACAAGCACGAATGGCCCGGCGATGACCTCCTGCGCCCGCTCGACGCACGCGGCCGGGCCGAGGCCGCCGACCTGGCCGAGACGCTGGCCGGTTTCGGCGCCGCCCGCGTGTTCAGCTCCACCACCGCCCGTTGCATGGAGACCGTCCTGCCGTACGCGGCCAGGATGGGCGCCGACGTCCGTACCGACTGGGCCTTCTCGATGGGCATTCCGATGGCGGCCTCGAAGGAGGCCGGCGGCCGCTTCGCCCAGCTGCTCGCGGACGGCGTGCCGACCCTGATCTGCACGCACGGTGAGCTGGTACCCGACGTCATCGGCCGCGCCTGCGAGGTGCTCGGAGCGGAGGCGCCCGAGGACCCCAGACTGCCCAAGGGCGGCTTCTGGGTGCTGCACACCGCCGGCGGCTCCCTGGTCTCCGCCGAGCGTCACCACCTGTAAGCCCGGGGGGCGACCCCCGGAGCCCCCGATGTGAGGGGCCTCCGCCCCCCACGCCCCCCGCGGGCTGAGGTCAGAGGGCGGCCTCAGGGTTCTACGGGCGACGCTGCTCGAACTGCCTCAGGGGCGGGGCCAATGTTGTGTTTCCGCTCTATCGAGCGAAATCGGCGTCCAGAAGTTCGGCTGCGGTCTGGAGGGTGGTCGCGAAATCGTCCGGCGAGATCCTGGCAACGAAGACGGTGCCCAGGTCGTCTGGGAAGGGATGTGTCGGTCGCAAGAACGCGAAGATGAGGACCAGATCGTCGTCCAGGTAGGCATACCGTGACACGTTGTCAACGGTTTCGCCCCACTCCATGAACCAGAATTGTTCACGGAACTCTGTCTTATCCTGCTCAAGCAGCCGGAAGGTCTCCTCTGGCGAGTGTCCTGGAAATGGGCAAGGCCTGACGGTGCGCCGGCGCACCTGCGCAGCGGTCGACCGCATGGACGGGCAGAAGGATGGGACGAAGGCCGAGTTGTCGTCCGTGGTGAGTCGTTTGCCGGCCGCCCATAGATCAACGATGCGAAGTTGGGGTGACTCGGCCTCGCCGACCTCCACGGCGAAGGTGGCCCGGTCACCGAATCGTCGTGTCATCAAGAGGCGACGCTACCAACTCGGCCGCAGGTAACTGAGTACGCGGCAGGTTCGCGGGCAGGTACCGCCACGGGCACCCCGACCACCACCGATAACCGCTCGACCGCGGTGCCGGGAAGCGGCAGGGTGGGTTCCATGGGCGGGACGGTGACGGCGGTCAGCAGCAACGGCGAGTACTCCTTCACCAAGCCGAACCACGCGGCCATCACGTTGCTCGCCGGCCTCGGCGTGGAGGGCGACGTCCACGCCGGCGTCGCGGTCAAGCACCGCTCGCGGATCACACAGGACCCCACGCAGCCGAACCTCCGCCAGGTCCACCTGATTCACGAGGAGCTCTTCGCCGAGGTCGGTGAGGCCGGATTCGAGGTGACGCCAGGCGAGCTCGGCGAGAACATCACCACCAGGGGCATCGACCTGCTCGCCCTGCCCACCGGCACGCTGCTGCGGATCGGCGACGACGCCGTCCTGGAGGTCACCGGCCTGCGCAATCCCTGCCGGCAGATCGACGGCTTCCAGGACGGCCTGCTGAAGCAGGTCATCGGCCGGGACGAGGCCGGGAACATCGTGCGCAAGGCCGGAATCATGAGCGTGGTCGTCGAGGGCGGCGTGGTGCGCCCCGGCGACACGATCAAGGCGGAGCTCCCGGACGGCCCCCATCGGCCGCTCGAGCGGGTCTGACCGGCCGCCCACGGGACTCAGCCCGTCAGGGCACGGACGTACTTCGGGTCGGCGGGGCTCCGTCCAGACCGCGTGGGCGTCGTTCAGGGCCCGGTCGGCGAGGCGGTGCTCCACCTCGATCAGCCCGCGCGCGATGTGATAGTTCTCGTAGGCCGTACGAGTGGGATGAAGGGTGTGTGAGGCAATGCCGCACGAGGTACGAGGGGTCGTCGCGCGATCCCGTGGCGCTGAGGTCTCCCTCGAGACGATCCTGGTGCCCGACCCGGGGCCGGGAGAGGCGCTCGTCAAGGTCCAGTCCTGCGGCGTCTGCCACACCGACCTGCACTATCGCGAGGGCGGCATCAACGACGACTTCCCGTTCTTGCTCGGCCACGAGGCCGCGGGCATCGTGGAGGAGGTCGGTTCCGACGTCACCGACGTCGCGCCGGGCGACTTCGTCATCCTCAACTGGCGCGCGGTCTGCGGGCAGTGCCGTGCCTGCCTGCGCGGCCGCCCCTGGTACTGCTTCGCGACGCACAACGCCACGCAGAAGATGACGCTCACGGACGGCACCGAGCTGTCCCCGGCACTGGGCATCGGCGCGTTCGCGGAGAAGACCCTCGTACACGCGGGGCAGTGCACCAAGGTCGATCCCGCCGCCTCGCCCGCCGCGGCGGGCCTGCTCGGCTGCGGAGTCATGGCCGGCATCGGCGCGGCGATCAACACCGGCGGCGTGACGCGCGGCGACTCGGTCGCGGTCATCGGCTGCGGAGGTGTCGGCGACGGCGCGATCGCGGGCGCCGCCCTGGCCGGCGCGGCGAAGATCATCGCGGTGGACGTCGACGACCGGAAGCTGGAGTGGGCCCGCGCCTTCGGGGCCACCGACACGGTGAACTCCCGCGAGATCGATCCCGTCGAGGCGATCCGGGCGCTCACCGGAGGCAACGGCGCCGACGTCGTCGTGGAGGCGATCGGCCGTCCCGAGACCTACGAGCAGGCCTTCTACGCTCGCGACCTGGCCGGCACGGTCGTCCTGGTCGGCGTGCCGACCCCGGACATGAAGATCGAGCTGCCGCTGCTCGACGTGTTCGGCCGCGGCGGCGCGCTCAAGTCCTCCTGGTACGGCGACTGCCTGCCCTCCCGCGACTTTCCGATGCTCGTCGACCTGTACCTCCAGGGCCGGCTCGACCTGGACGGCTTCGTCTCCGAGACGATCGGCCTGGACGACGTCGAGGAGGCGTTCGCCAAGATGCAGCGCGGCGAGGTGCTGCGTTCGGTGGTGATGTTGTGATCGGGCATCTGGTCACCTCGGGGACCTTCAGCCTGGACGGCGGCACGTGGGATGTGGACAACAACGTGTGGCTGGTCGGCGACGACCGCGAGGTGATCGTGATCGACGCCGCGCACGACCCCGACGCGATCGCGGACGCCGTCGGCGACCGGCGGCTGACCGCGATCGTCTCCACCCACGCGCACGATGACCACATCGACGCCGCGGCCGAGCTCGCCGACCGTACGGGCGCGCCGATCCTGCTCCACCCGGACGACCGGGTGCTGTGGCGCATGACCTATCCGGACCGCGAGCCCGACCGCGCGCTGGCGGACGGTGACGAGCTGACGGTGGCCGGTACGACGCTGCGCGTCCTGCACACGCCGGGACACGCGCCGGGCGCGGTCTGCCTGTACGCGCCGGAGCTCGGCACCGTCTTCACCGGCGACACCCTGTTCAACGGCGGTCCGGGTGCGACCGGCCGGTCCTACTCCGACTTCGGCCTGATCATCGACTCGATCCGCGACCGGCTGCTGACCCTGCCGCCGGAGACCGTCGTACGGACCGGCCACGGCGACGGCACGACCATCGGTGACGAGGCCCCGCACCTCGAGGAATGGATCTCACGGGGCCACTGAACAGGCGTGGCCGGGCTTGGCGCGGACACGTGGTCACCGTTGTCGCAGCTCATCGCGGAGTGTGCGCGCGACCTGCGCCATGAGTGCCTCGGCGCCGGGCTGGTGGAAGGCCGGCACGCGCGACTCCGTGAGTACGGCGACGCCGAACGCCTGGCCGTCGGCGTGCTCCACGACGCCGATCTCGTGGCGGAGGTTGAGCAGCGTCCCGGTCTTGGAGGACCACTTCGACGCGTCGGAGCTGAAGTCGGGCGCCAGCCGCTGCCGCAGGAGGTTGTCGGCCATGAGGCCCCGTACGCGCTCGGCGACGCCCGGGTCGATCTCCGACGGTGTCCACAGCGCCTGGAGCAGTTCGACGAACGCCCGAGCGGATCCGGAGTTCGCGCGGGTCACGTCGAGCTGGGGGATCCGGTGACCGCGCCCGGCCGTCCCCGCCCCGATCGCGAGGGAGTGGGCGAGGTGGGTGTCGGCGGGGCCGAGGCGCTCGGCCACGGTCTCGTTGAGCTCCCGGATCGTGTGGCGGACCCTGATGCCGCGCAGCCCGAACCCGTCGAGCGCCGCCGCGACCTCGGCGGGCGGAGTGAGCTCGAACAGCGCGTCCGCCGCGGTGCCGTCACTCACCGCGGTGCTGAGGTAGAGCAGGTCGTCGACGGCGACGCGGGCCGGGTGCCGGAACCTGCCCAGCCCGGTCGGTCCCGGAGTGGTGATCCCGCCGGGTTGTACGAGGATCTGCGTGGAGCCGTCGAGCTCGCCCCTGCGGACACGGTCGAGCGTCGCCATGGCGAGCGGCACCTTGACGAGCGAGGCGATCGGGAACTCCAGGTCCGGGTCGATGCCGAGCTCGTCGCCGGAACGCAGGTCCCTGACCAGGAGCGATCCACGGAGGCCCGCGTCGTCGAGCGTCCGCCGGAGCTCGCGGACCAGCCGCCGCTCGACGCTCACGGCGCCGTACCGTCCCGATCGTCCGCGCCGAGGCAGCGGGCGATCTCGGTCCGCAGCCGGGTGCGGAGGCGCCGTGCGTCGTCCCCGACGGCGGCCGACACGTCGAAGCCGCGTACGAGGTCGATCTCGCCGATCCGGCGCCAGTGCAGCTCCAGCTCCCCGGCCTGCCGGTACGAGCACAGGAGGAGATCCGCCGAGCCGAGGACCTCCGCCGTGGCGGCGGTGAGCGTGGCCGAGACGGCGACCTGCGCGGGCTGGAGGCCGGTGGCGTCGCGGATCCGGAACAGGGGGTCGCGGATGTGGGGGACGTCGTCTTCGGGCTGGATCCAGATCCGGCTCCTCCGCGACGACCGCGCGGCGCGGCCGAGCCGGAGGGTCTCGACGTAGACGGTGTCGCCGGGAGAACGCGTGGCGCCGGCGAGTCCGAGCGGCACGGACCAGCTGCCGTCGCCCGGGGGCACCGCCGTGAGCGCGGCGCGGACCTCGCGGTTTCGGGCGAGCTCGGCGCGTTCGGCCGGGCCGGCGGTGTGGAAGTCCAGGTGGATGCCCTTCTCGCGTGCCTCGGCGTCGAGTCGTGCCAGGTCGCGCACGGCGCAGATGCCGGGCACGGCGAGGCGGAGGGGGTTGAGCCTGGCGCGTTCCGCCTCGTGTTCCATGGCCTCCGCGAGCCTTACCAGGCGCTTGGCCGACGGGAGCATGTCTCGGCCGAACTGGGTGAGCATCGCCCGGCGCGACGACCGGTCGAACAGCTGCTCCCCGAGATGCTGCTCAAGGGCGGCGATCCGGCGGCTCGCGACCGACTGCGGCACGCGCGTCGCCGCCGCGCCCTGCGTGAAGCTTCCTCGCTCGCTCACGTTGACGAACGCTTTCCACGCTCCGAGGACGTCCACGACTCCAGGCTATGCCATTTCAGCATGGAACCACTCGTTTCCGTCTTTGACGGCATCAATGGGCGACCCGAGACTGCTCGCATGACCGATTCACGACAGGTAAAGACCGTCCGGCGGGCCACACTGGCGGCGCTGTTCGCCCTCCTACCGCTGACGGGCTGCGGGACGACCGCCGACGCGTCGCGTACCGCGTCCGCGACGGTGACGACCACGCCCGCCGAGCGCGGTTTCCAGGACCTCGAGGGCGAGTACGGCGCCCGGCTCGGCGTCTGGGCCCTGGACACCGGCACGGGCCGTACCGTCACGTGGCGTGCCGGCGAGCGATTCGCCTACGCCTCCACCTACAAGGCCCTCGCGGCCGGGGAGCTGCTGCGGCGGGACCCGGGCGGCCTGGACGACGTCGTCACCTACACCAAGGCCGACCTGGTCACCTATTCCCCCATCACCGAAAAGCACGTCGACACCGGGATGACGGTCCGCGCGCTCTGCGGCGCCGCGATCCGCTACAGCGACAACACGGCGGGGAATCTTCTCCTCCGCCGGCTCGGCGGGCCGAAGGGCCTGCAGGCCGCCCTGAGGAGGATCGGCGACCACACCACCCACGCCGACCGCTACGAGACCGAACTCAACGACGCCGTCCCGGGCGACGTCCGCGACACGAGCACACCCCGGACGCTGGGCACGGACCTGCGCAGGTACGCGATCGGGGACATCCTGCCGAAGCGCGGGCGCGGGCTCCTGGATGACTGGCTGCGGCGGAACACGACCGGAGACACGCTGATCCGCGCCGGGGTCCCGGCGGGCTGGACGGTCGGTGACAAGAGCGGGGCCGCCGAGTACGGAACGCGGAACGACGTCGCCGTCGTGTGGCCCCCGCACCGGGCCCCCATCGTGCTGGCGATCCTGTCCACCAGGACCACCCAGGACGCCGCGTACGACGACGCGCTCGTCGCCGCGGCCGCCCGGGTCACGGTCGGGGCCCTCGGAGGTCAGTCGCTGCTGCGCGGCGGCGCGTAGCGCTGGAGATAGAGCTGCTCGCCGAGCTTGTCGATGAGCTCCAGCTCGGTCTCCAGGTAGTCGAGGTGCTCCTCTTCGTCCTCGAGGATGCGCTCGAAGATACGGGCGGAGGTCACGTCGCCGCGCGAGCGCATCAGCTCGATGCCCGGACGCAGCCTGGCGACGGCCTCCACCTCGATGGCCAGGTCGGAGCGGAGCTGCTCGGGGACCGTCTGCCCGATCCGCAGGGGGTCGAGACGCTGGTAGTTGGGCAGCGCCGACAGCATGAGGATGCGGTCGGTGAGGACCTCGGCGTGGCGCATCTCATCGAAGGATTCGGCCCTGGTGTGCTCGGCAAGTGCGGTGAATCCCCAGTGCTCCTGCATCTTGGAGTGCAGGAAGTACTGGTTGATCGCGGTGAGCTCGGCGGTCAGCTGCTCGTTGAGCAGGTTGATGACGTCCGTATCGCCTTCCATATGACCTAATCGTGGCACGGCTGACGCAAAGCGCAAGCAATGCGCCCGATGACACGGGTCAGGCGGCGACCTCGCCAGAATCCTCCAGCACCGGCTCCACAAGGCCTTCGTCCAGGAGCGCGCAGATGCGGTTGACGCACGAACCGCAGCCGGGCCGCATGCCACAGGCCTTGCGCACCTCCTTGGCCGAGCAGGCTCCGGCCGCCATGTGCTCACGCACGACGTCCTCTGTGACGGCGTGGCAGACACACACATACATACGCGGGGGGACCTCTCTAGGAGCGCGATGATTAGGTAAGGCTCCCCTAAGCTATCCACGAGATGCTGTTCTGCCCACCCCCCCACCGGTGTTGGATACGTCACAGCCGGATGCGTGTGAGTCGATCACCTGGGGGAAATTGACCGATGTGATGCCACTATGGCCGGGAGACCCCTATCCCCTG
>DASQPY010000502.1:0-3668 GCA_035643735.1 Actinoallomurus sp.
CTACGGCGCGTCCAAGCTGGCCATCGACACGACGCTCGCGGAGTACGCACGAATGCACGGCATCGGCGGGGTGAGCCTGCGCTACTTCAACGTCGCCGGCGCGTACGGCGCGTACGGGGAGCGGCACACCGTCGAGACCCACATCATCCCCAACGTGCTCAATGTCCCCCTGGGGTCACGCGAGTCGGTGTCGATCTTCGGCACGGACTACGCCACCCCGGACGGCACCTGCATCCGCGACTACATCCACGTCGTGGACCTGGCAGCGGCCCACCTGTTGGCCCTCGACGCCTGTGCGCCGGGGGTTCACGAGATCTTCAACCTGGGCAGCGGGTCCGGCTACTCGGTACGCGAGGTGATCGACGTCTGCCGCGAGGTGACCGGGCGGTCCATCCCGGCGGTGGAGAGCCCGCGGCGGCCCGGCGACCCGGCCGTTCTGGTCGCCTCCTCGGCAAAGATCAGCGAACGCCTGGGCTGGAAGCCCGAGCGCGACCTGCGTTCGATGGTGACCGACGCGTGGGCGTTCGCGCGCAGGTGAACGCTATGCTCACTCCCCCTGCGACTGACGTGGTGACACTTGAACTTCGATGAGATCTACGGGCGCCCGCCCGAGGGCGTCTGGCGCGCACCGGGCCGGGTCAACCTGATCGGCGAGCACACCGACTACAACGACGGCTTCGTTCTGCCGTTCGCCCTGAGCCAGGGCGTCTCCGTGTCCGCCGCCCGGCGCGACGACGGGGTGTTCGCCGTGCGTTCCCTCCAGTCGCCGGAGGCGGTCGAGGCGTCGGATCCGGTGCCGGGGTCGGTCACCGGCTGGGCCGCGTACGCGGCCGGCGTGGCCTGGTCGCTGCGCGAGGCCGGCCATCCCGCCGGCGGGGCGTCGCTGCTGATCGACGCCGACCTGCCGCAGGGCGCGGGCCTGTCGTCGTCGGCGGCGCTCGAATGTGCGGTCGCGGTGGCGCTGTGCGACCTGTACGACCTGGCGGTGCCACGGCCGGAGCTGGCCCGCATCGCGCAGCGCGCGGAGAACGACTTCGTCGGGGTGCCGTGCGGGATCATGGACCAGTCGGCGTCGCTGCTGTGCACCGCCGGGCACGCGCTGCTGCTCGACTGCCGTAGTGGCCTGTCGGCCCAGGTGCCACTGGACCTGACAGGACTCACGCTGCTGGTCATCGACACCAGGGCCGAGCACGAGCTGGTCGACGGCGGGTACGCCGACCGCCGCGCGGCCTGCGAGAAGGCGGCGGAGATGCTGGGCGTGCCCGCGCTGCGGGACGTCACCGACCTGGGCGATGCGCTGTCGCGGCTGGGCGATCCGGTGCTCCGGCGCCGTACCCAGCACGTGGTCACCGAGGACCACCGCGTCGAGGCGGCCGTCGGCCTGCTGCGGGCCGGGGCGGTCGGTGAGGTCGGCGCGCTGCTGACGGCCTCCCACCTGTCGCTGCGGGACCAGTTCGAGGTGTCCTGGCCGGAGGCCGACGTGGCCGTCGAGGAGGCCGTACGCGCCGGGGCACGGGGCGCGCGGATGGTCGGCGGGGGGTTCGGCGGCTCGGTCATCGCCCTGGTCCCGTCCGACCGCACCGACCGTGTACGCGACGCGGTGACGGCGGCCTACACGGATCGCGGCTGGCCCGAGCCCCACTTCCTGGACGCGGCGCCCTCGGTGGGCGCTCACCGGGTGCGCTGACACCTGCCGGCGGGCCGGACGGGTCAGACCCCGTTGTCGGCCCGCCCGCTCGCCACCACGATCGGCGGCGGCCCGGCGGCCCGCCGGAACCGGTGCTCGGACCTCTCGTCGTCACCCTGGTCCATCCGGACATGGCCCAGGTGGCGTCGGAAGAACTCGCCCGCCAAGATCGGCAAAGAGCCGATACCGACCGGCCGTGGCCGCCATGCTTGGAGCATGCGGCGGTATGACGCGGTAACGGTGTTCCTGCTCCTGGCCGGGGGCGTGATTCTTCCGGTAGCCGGCTGGGTGGCCGGCGCCGTGATGCTGCTGGTCTCGCGGAGATGGACCTTCCGCGACAAGCTGGTCGGCCTGCTCGTCTGGCCCGGCGGGCTTGCTCTTGCCGTGGGGCTCATCGTCCTCGCGCCGACGCGCCAGTGCGTCTACGTCGACGACTCCGCCGGCCACCGCCACGGCGGCGAGTGCACGGGGGCGACGATCCCCGGCTGGCTCGGCATCCCCCTGCTCATCCTGGCGATCATCGGGCCGCTGCTCACCGCGATCTATCTGGCCCGCCGCGCGCGCCGGGCTGCCCAGGTCGTCGAGGCCGAATAGGAAACGGCCACCGGATCCCCGAGAGGACTCCGGCGGCCGTGATGTGCGGGATGGCTCAGATCAGGCCGAGATTGCGGACCGCGTCGCGCTCCTCGGCCAGCTCGCCCACCGAGGCGTCGATGCGGTCGCGGGAGAACTGGTTGATCTCCAGGTCCTGGACGATCTCCCAGGCGCCGTCCTTGCAGACGACCGGGAACGAGGACACGAGGCCCTCGGGGACGCCGTAGGAGCCGTCCGACACGACGGCCATGGAGGTCCAGTCACCCTCGGGCGTGCCGTTCACCCAGGTGTTGACGTGGTCGATGGCGGCCGACGCCGCGGACGCCGCCGACGACGCGCCACGCGCCTCGATGATGGCCGCGCCGCGCTTGGCGACGGTCGGGATGAAGGTGTCGCGGAGCCACTCGGCGTCGTTCAGCGCCTGTGCGGCGTTCTGGCCACCGACCTCGGCGTGGAAGATGTCGGGGTACTGCGTGGCGGAGTGGTTGCCCCAGATCGTGAGCTTCTTGATCTGGGACACCGGTGCGTCCAGCCGCTTGGACAACTGCGCGATGGCGCGGTTGTGGTCCAGGCGCGTCATCGCGGTGAAGCGCTCCGAGGGCACGTCGCGGGCGTGGGACCGGGCGATGAGGGCGTTGGTGTTGGCCGGGTTGCCGACCACCAGCACGCGGATGTCGCTCGCCGCGCCGGCGTTGATGGCCTCGCCCTGCGGCTTGAAGATGCCGCCGTTGGCCTCCAGCAGGTCACCGCGCTCCATGCCCTTCGTACGCGGGCGTGCGCCGACGAGCAGGGCGACGTTGGTGCCGTCGAAGGCGCGCTTGGCGTCATCGGTGACGTCGATGCCCTCCAGCAGCGGGAAGGCGCTGTCGTCGAGCTCCATCGCGGTGCCCTCGGCGGCCTTGACGGCCGCGGGAATCTCCAGCAGGCGCAGGCGTACGGGCACGTCCGGGCCGAGAAGCTGTCCGGAGGCGATGCGGAAGAGCAGTGCGTAGCCGATCTGGCCCGCCGCACCGGTCACGGTCACATTGACGGTCATCTTGGTTCTCCTGCTGTGAGAGGTCCTCGTCGAGCGCCGAGTGGAACTCCGTGGAGGTCTCTCGCCGTCGAGATATTCCACCGGTCAGGCTATCGCGCACCCGCCGTGCCGTACCCCCGGGGCGGGAGAACGGGGACGCCCGATGACAGCGGCGTCCCCGTTCGTAGGGCATTGTTCGTACGGCATTTCCTACAGCGTTGGTCAGGCCTGCTTCTTCTGGAGGTTCTCATCGAGCGCGGTGAGGAACTCCTGGGTGGTCAGCCAGCCCTGGTCGCCGCCGACGAGCAGCGCGAGGTCCTTGGTCATCTGACCGCCCTCGACGGTCTCGACGCAGACCTTCTCGAGCGTGTT
>DASQPY010000503.1:0-3650 GCA_035643735.1 Actinoallomurus sp.
GCGCGAGACGCCACAGGGAAGCGTAGCGGTACCCGTGGAGCGGCCACGCGGGGGGTGACGGGGCCGTTCTCCAGCGCGTGTTCAGCTCGGAGTCTGCAGCGGCCGAAGATCACCGGACACGTCGCGGCCGCCCTGGATGCCTCTGAGGATCTTGCGGACGATCCGGTCGGTGCGGACCAGGACCGCGGTCAGCCCGGTCGTCTTGTACGTCGAGGAGAGCACTCTGTCGGGGTCGTCGGCGACGAGAGCGCCACCGGGTGCGGCGTCACTCGCGAGGCGGCTGACGTCGCCGTCGTTGGTGTCCGTACGGTCGTCGGCGACCAGCCAGACCTGGAGCCGCTGATCCCCGGCCTGTCGGATGACGCCCTGGGCGGCGGCGTCACAGTGGCAGTCACGGGGTACGACAAGAACGACTCCGGCGACATTCACGAGATCGGAGACGGGGACCTGCTTATGGCGAAAGATCACGTTGCCGGTGGGTAGCGCGCCGCCGACGTCTCCGGGGCGCGACCGCTGCGGCCCGGTCGGCGGAGCCTGGATGGCACGGGGGTTCGGACGGGGTGAGATGACGGTCATCAGCACGCCGCTGATCAAGGCGATGAGCACGGCGCTGGCGATGAAGGGGGCGGCGATGCCATAGCGGGTGAAGGGGCGGCCGAGTCGCTGCCAGCGCTCATGCCGACGCCGTTGCCGCAGCTCACGCCGGTACGCGATGACGTCCCGATCAAGCTCTCTGGCGTCATCCGGTACGACGACGTCGACCTTGGGCAGCCCGTAGTCGTCATGGTCGCCGTGAAGCCCCACGCCACACCTACCTTCTCGGACCACTGTGGTCGTGCGCGGGCACCGAGGCTCCCGCCGAGCCGGGCTCAGGGGGCTTCAGACCCGTGCCGATCCGTCCAACTCCAGTATGAGCCGCTTCCGCCGCTGTGTGCGCGGTGCCGGCCAATCCGATCCGTGAGGCTGCCTGTTGCACGCGATTCGAGCTTTGTCAATACCCTAATTACCGTGCTGACCTGCGCATATGCCGGTAACGTCGGTTCAGCAGGTCCTCGCAGCGTGCTACCCTTATCCATAGCGGAAGGGGTACTTGTCACATGACTTTCAAGGTCGGCGACACTGTCGTCTACCCCCATCATGGGGCTGCTCGGATCGAAGCCATCGAGACTCGTGCCATCAAAGGTCAGGACAAGACCTACCTGGTGTTGAAGGTCGACAAGGGCGATCTCACAGTTCGTGTCCCTGCGGAGAATGCCGAGCTCGTCGGCGTTCGTGACGTGGTAGGCCAGGAAGGGCTGGAGAAGGTGTTCGAGGTGCTGCGGGCACCATACACCGAAGAGCCCACCAACTGGTCACGACGCTACAAGGCGAACCTCGAGAAGCTCGCGTCGGGCGACGTGAACAAGGTCGCCGAGGTAGTCCGGGATCTTTGGCGGCGTGACAAGGAGCGTGGCCTCTCGGCCGGCGAGAAGCGCATGCTGGCCAAGGCGCGTCAGATACTGGTCAGCGAGCTGGCGCTCGCCGAAAAGACCAACGAGGACAAGGCCGAGGCGCTCCTCGACGAAGTCCTGGCCGGCTAGAAGGTTGGCAACACTTTTTCCACGGGTGGGCGTCGGAGTCGACGTCCACCCGTTCGGTTCTGGGCGTCCCCTGCGGATCGCGGGCCTTGACTGGCCCGGCCAGGGCGATGGCCTCGAGGGCCATTCCGACGGAGACGCCGCCGCCCATGCGGCATGCGATGCCCTGCTGACGGCGGCCGGCCTGGGCGACCTGGGCGCGGTGTTCGGCACGAGCGACCGCCGCTGGGCGGGCGCCTCCGGCACCACTCTGCTCGGCGAGGTCCTGCGCCGCCTGGACGACGCCGGCTACACCATCGGCAACGTGGCCATCCAGATCATCGGAAACCGCCCGAGGATAGGCCCACGCCGCCAGGAGGCGGAAAAGGCGCTCAGCGAGGCTCTCGGTGGTGCGGCGGTCAGCATCTCGGCAACGACGACCGACGGCCTGGGCCTGACGGGCCGCGGCGAGGGCATCGCCGCGATCGCCACCGCTCTGGTCTTTCAGTAGCTCCGGTTTCCGCGGCCGCCTGCGAGTTCGTTTCCGGGCTCCGCCCGGTCACCGGGTCACGATCGGCGGCCGGGCCGTACCGCGCGCACTCTGAGCGATCGACCTCGGCGTGCGACACGCCCGCCGCGAACACTGGCCGGGACCGGCCGGTCAGGCAGGCGACGGGTAGACCGTGCCGATGACCTCGCCGAAGCCGATCGGGGTGATGTCGCTGCCGGGCGCCGTGGCGCTGATGCGTACCGTGTCGCCGTCCTCCAGGAAGGCGCGCTTGGCGCCGTCGGGGAGTTCGAGCGGCTCGTTGCCGTTCCAGGTGAGCTCGATGAGGCTGCCGCGCTGGTCCCGCCGGGCTCCGGAGACCGTCCCGGACGCGAGCAGGTCGCCCGTGTGAAGCCACGCTCCGTTGATCGTCGTGTGCGCCAGTTGCTGGGGCGGTGTCCAGTACATCCCTGCGAACGGCGGCCGGCTCACCACGTGGCCGTTGAGTTCGATCTCCAGGGTCACGTCCAGGCCCCAGGGCTCCGGGCAGTGGAGGTAGGGCAGCGGCTCGGGGTCCTGTTCCGGCGGCGGTACGTGGGCGGCGTCCAGGGCCGCGACGGGCACCACCCACGGCGAGATGGACGTCGCGAAGGACTTGGACAGGAACGGGCCCAGCGGCTGGTACTCCCACCCCTGGATGTCCCGCGCGCTCCAGTCGTTGACCAGGACGAACCCGAACACGTGGTCGCGGAATGCGGTCGTCGGCACCGGGTGCCCCTGCGCCGACGGCACGCCCACGACGAAGCCGATCTCCGCCTCGACGTCCAGCTTCGTCGTCGGGCCGAACACCGGGCCCTGATCACCGCGCCGCTGTCCGCTGGGTCGCACGACCGGCGTCCCCGACGGGACGACGGTGCCGGAGCGTCCGTGGTAGCCGACCGGCAGGTGCGACCAGTTCGCCAGCAACGGCTCGGAGCCGGGGCGCAGGATCCGACCGAGGTTCGTCGCGTGCTCGCGCGAGGAGTAGAAGTCGACGTAGTCCGCCACCTCGAACGGCATGTGCAGGTCGACGTCGGCCACCGGCGACAGGCAGGGCTCGACCTCGTCGCGGTACGACATGTCCGTGAGCAGGGTCATGAGCCGGTCGCGCGTGGGCTGCCAGACCGTACGGCCCGCGGCCATGAACCCGTTGAGCGAACCCGACGCGAACCATCGGCGGTCCGCGAGCAGCCCCGCGTTCGCCAGCTCGGCCAGGTCGAGCACGAGCTCCCCGATGGCGACGCCGACGCGCGGCAGCTCACCCCGCTGGGAGAAGACACCGTACGGAAGGTTGTTCACTCCGAAACCGCTGCCCTCGGGCACAGGAACCCAGGTACTCATTTACTAAGCGTTCCCCCTCAGGGCGGCTTTCACCAAGTCGAGGGGGTATTCCGGCCCTCATCCGAATCGTCCGTACGCGTGCGGCCCGCTCAGTCCCGTGGTGGCATCGGCGAGCTGCGGAACTTGCTGGACGGCGGCGTCGACTCCATGTCGTCGCCGGGCCACCGGCCCGCGCTCGTGGTGTCCTCTCCGGCGTCCGGGTCCTCGGCGCGTTCGTCCGCGTAGCC
>DASQPY010000504.1:0-2155 GCA_035643735.1 Actinoallomurus sp.
CCTGCTCGCCTCGATGATGGCCGCCGAAGGGCCGAGCTTCGCTGCTTGATCAGGGTGGGGGCGGCCACGTCCTGGGCGGTCGGCCATCCGGCAGGCTGCGGGCCGCCGGCGGTGCGGCCCGTGGCCTGCTGGGTGATCGGGTTGGTGCGTTGTTCACAGGGGTAGCACGCAGGTTATGGCGGCATTTGCCGAGTACCAAGATGAACTGTATGCCCAAGGGCTGGCCGGGCATCAGCCGCAGTACCCCATCAGGTTCGAGGATCTGGAGGCGAAGGCGTCGGCCGCGATGACGCCGAAGGTCTGGGAGTATGTGGCCGGAGGCGCTGGTGATGAGCACACCCAGCGGGCCAACTGCGAGGTGTTCAAGCGCTGGGGCTTGTATCCGCGCATGCTGGTCGCCCCTGCCGAGCGTGACATGTCGATCGAGTTGTTGGGGGTGAAGCTGGCCTCGCCGGTGTTCATGGCGCCGATCGGGGTGATCGGGGTGTGCGCCCAGGACGGTCACGGGGATCTTGCCTGCGCGCGAGCCTCCGTTCGCACAGGCGTTCCGTTCTTCGCGGGGACACTGTCGGCGGATCCAATGGAGGACGTGGCCGCAGTACTCGGCGATACGCCCGGTTTCTTCCAGCTCTACACACCGCCGGATCGGGACATGGCCGCGAGCTTGGTGCGCCGCGCCGAGGCGGCGGGTTTCAGAGGCATCGCCGTCACCCTCGATACCTGGGTCACCGGCTGGCGGCCTCGGGACCTGCGCGGATCGAACTACCCCCAGGTGCCCAGCGGATGCCTGAGCAACTACACCAGCGATCCGGTGTTCCGGAAGCGCCTGCAGCCGGGTGAGGATGCCACCGAGGCGGTGGTGCGCACGTTGCCGATCTTCGGTGGACCGTTCAGGTGGGACGACCTGGACCGGCTTCGGTCGCAGACCGAGCTGCCGCTGATGCTCAAAGGCATCTGCCACCCCGATGACGTCCGTCGCGCCAAAGACCACGGAGTAGACGCCATCTACTGTTCCAACCACGGCGGCCGTCAGGCCAACGGAGGACTGACCGCCTTGGAGTGTCTGCCCGACGTGCTGGACGCCGCCGACGGGCTGCCGGTCCTGTTCGACTCGGGGGTGCGCAGCGGCGCCGACATCATCAAGGCGCTGGCGTTGGGCGCCACCGCGGTGGGGATCGGTCGCCCGTACGCCTACGCGCTGGCAGTCGGTGGCGTCGACGGCGTCGTCCACGTGCTGCGCTCGCTGCTGGCCGAAGCGGATCTGATCATGGCGGTCGACGGCTATCCCACCCGCGAGGACCTCACGCCCGCGGCGCTGCGCCTCGTGGTGTGACCGGTCCCGAGCAACGGTCATCCGAGGGCAGACGGCGTTTGCGGCCGTAGTAGGTGCCCGGGCGCAGGTCCAGGATCCGGGCACACCGGCTCGACCCCGAAGGGTCGCGAAAGTGGTCGGACGGCCGGACTCCGACACCAGGCGCACGGCCCGGTCACGAAGTGTCCACTGCTCGGCTTCAGCTCGATGGGCTCGATCGGCTCCCGGGTGCCGTTCGCAGGTAGGACAGCGCGAGAGATCCACGACACCCTCGCCAAGGGCTTCGCCTCCATCGTCGCGCTGGCGGAGGCGACCCGCGCCGACATCGACACCGATCCCGAGAAGAGCGCCCAGCAGTTGCTGTCGATCGAGCGCACCGCACGCGAGAATCTCGCCGAGGCGCGTGTCCTGGTCGTCGCCGAGAGCACCGGGCTCAGATCCGGCAGGTCACGCCTCAGGAATGGCGGAGCCGCCGTCGTAGGTCCACGGTCTCGTGCAGGACGACCTCGGCGGCCACGTCGCTCGCCTGGAGGACGGTTCCAGGCTGCTGTACGGCGGCGGCCGCCCAGCGCAGGGCGGTCCGCAGGGCCTCCGGGCCGTGTGCCCCCGCCGCCAGGAAACCGGCGAGCAGCGCGTCACCGGCGCCGACCGTGCTGCGTGGACCGGCGACGTGTGCCTCACCGTGCACGGCTCCGTCCATATCCACCAGCACCGCGCCGTCCGGGCCGAGGCTCGCGAGTACGGCACCCGCTCCCCGCTCCCGCAACCGGCGGGCGGCGGTCAGCGCGTCGCCGAGCGTCTCGACGGGGTGGCCGGCCGCCTCGGCGAGCTCATGGGCGTTCG
>DASQPY010000505.1:0-10218 GCA_035643735.1 Actinoallomurus sp.
CATCTCGAGCCTGAACCTGCAGTCCCCGCTCCCCATCGACTCCTGGAACGCAACGGCGTGGATCAACGTCGCCGGTGCGGAGAACACGACGTTCCAGGTGCAGGGTGGCGGCGGGCCCGTGCCCGCACAGGGAGCGCTCACCGGTGACCTGGCCGGCATGTGGGCGCCGGTCATGGGCGGTACCGACTTCCTGCGGGTCGGCGGTATCGAGATCACCGCGAACAGCGCGGAGGCCGGCAGCGTGCCGGTGCAGTGCGTACCGAACGGCTCGCCGGTGGCCGAGGTCCTCAGGGTCGACTCGCCCTACCACGGCCATTGGATTCGTCCCGCCGTCCCGGTCTTCCACATCGGCGGGTGGTACCGGCCGGGCATGACGCTGCACCGTCCGGTGTGGGGCCGTCCTGGCAGGCCGGGTGGCTGGAACCGTCCGGGCATCCCGATCCGCCCGGGCCGTCCGGGCATCCCGATCCACGGCCGTCCGGGCATTCCGATCCGCCCGGGCATCCCGATCCACGGCCGTCCGGACATTCCGATCCGCCCGGGCCATCCCGTCATCCCGGTCCAGCCGGGTGGGTGGAACCGTCCTGGCATGCCGAGCCACCACGGCGGTCCGGTCGGCGGGCTGCCGCACCACCATCACTAGCGTTGCCGGGCCCTGAGGCTGGGGCTCGGCATGAGAAGGGGCGAGCGCGACCATCGCGCTCGCCCCTTCGGCTACCCGGACACGTGCCGGTCGGCCTGCTGGTCAGGTGGCTCTGGACAGCGCGGTGCGGCGGTCAGTGACGGCCGAGGAGGTTGTCCGCGACGTGTTGCAGGTGGCCGCGCATGGCGTCCTGCGCGCCGTCAGGATCGCGGTCACGCAGCGCCTCCACGATGGCCGTGTGCTCGGCGTGGTAGCTCCGCATGCGTTCGGGAGTGGAGGTGCGACGTTTGAGGCTGCCCCAGACCGGCAGGGCCCGTGCGGTGTTCATGACGTCGAACATGTTCATCAGGAGCCCGTTGTGCGCCGCCTGGGCGATGGCGCGATGAAGGTGGGTGTCCCAGGTCTCGAACTCCTGGAACTCCTCGCTCCGGTCGCCGAGATCGAGGAAGTGCCCGATGTGGTCCAGGTCGGCCTGGGTGGCGACGCGGGCGGCGAGCGCGCTCACCGGGGGCTCGATGAGAAGACGGACCTGCATGATCTCGGCGGGGCTGGTGTCGGCCGGTGCCGTGTCGGCGAGGGGGAGGACGGCGTCGGTCAGGAACGTGCCGCGCCCGACCTGGCGTACGACCATGCCCTCGCGTTCGAGGATCTCCAGTGCCCTGCGGATGGCGCTGCGCGGAGCGGTGAGGCGCTCGACGAGCGCGCGTTCGGTGGGCAGTTTGGTGCCCGGTCCGAGCGTGCCGCTCTGGACGCCCTCCTGCAGGAGCGCCCGGAGTGATCCTTCGACGGTCGTCACCGCGCCATCGTAACCAGCCCGACCAATGATGACCAATCCTGGTGTGCCGGATGCGCTACTTCATCTCTCGACATCGATGCCGGCGAGTCGTAACGTGGCCACCAACAGATATTGGTCTCGATTGGTTCGGATTGGTTCAGCGTGAAGCTCGTGACCTTCTCCACCGGGCGCGAAGACCGAGTGGGTGTCGTCGACGGCGACCGCGCCATGGTTCGCGACGTGACCCCTCTGCTTCCTCCCGCCACCGGCATGCTCGGAGTCATCGAGGGGTGGGACGAACTGGAGCCGGTGCTGCATGACGGCACCCTGATCCCCCTGGACTCCGTGGACCTGCTGGCGCCCATCCCCGTGCCGCGCCGCAACATCTTCTGCGTCGGCAAGAACTACCGCGACCACGCGGCGGAGTTCGGCCGCAGCGGCTACGACTCGCCGAGCCGCTCGGAGGAGCTGCCGGACCGGCCGATCGTCTTCAGCAAGGCCACGACGTCGGTCGTGGGTCCTGGAGCGCGCATCGACCCGCACCCCGGCGTGACCCGGGAGCTCGACTACGAGGGCGAGCTCTGCGTGATCATCGGCCGCGGCGGCAGGGGGATCCCCCGTGACCGGGCGTACGACCACGTGTGGGGCTACACGATCCTCAACGACGTGACGGCCCGCGACGTACAGCGCGATCACAAGCAGTGGCTGCTGGGCAAGTCGCTGGACACCCACTGTCCGATGGGGCCGTACGCGGTCACCGCGGACGAGGTCGTCGACGTGGCCGCCCTGCGCGTCGAGACCACGGTCAACGGCGAGCCGCGGCAGGCCGCCCCGGTCAAGGACCTGATCTTCGACGTCCCGGAGCTGATCGCCGCCATCTCCGCGGGGATCTCGCTGCTGCCGGGAGACCTGATCGCCACCGGTACGCCGGCCGGCGTCGGGATCGGCTTCGACCCGCCGAAGTTCCTGACCTCGGGTGACGTCGTCGAAGTGACGATCACCGGGCTCGGCACGCTGTCCAACCACGTCGGCTGAACGGAGAAGACGATGATGAAGGTCAACGGCAGGGAACTCGCGGTCGAGGTCGACGGGCAGGGCCCTCCGGTCCTCATGGTGCACGGCCTCGGCGGCACCTCGAACTTCTACCAGGTCCAGGCGGACGCGCTGGCCGAGCGCCACCAGGTGATCCGGGTCGACTCGGCCGGAGCCGGACGCTCGCCGGTCGCCGACGGCATCAGCGTCGAGAGCCACGCCGACGATCTGGCGGCGGTCCTCGACGAGCTCGGGATCGCCACCGCCGCGGTCGTCGGTCACTCGCTCGGCACCCTCGTCGTACGGACCCTGGCCGCCCGCCATCCGGGCAAGGTCTCGTCGCTGGCGCTGCTCGGCGCCGTACGGGTGCCGACCGACGCGGTTCGCAAGGCCCAGCGCGACCGGGCGGCCGTGCTCCGTGAGCAGGGCACCGCGCCCGTGGCTCCCGGCGTCGTGTCCAACGCCCTGTCCGAGACGACGCGGCGTGACCGGCCCGAGGTCGCCGCCTTCGTACGTGAGCTCGTCATGCGTCAGGACGCCGAAGGCTACGCGCGCAACTGCGAGGCCCTGGGAGCGGCCGGCGACCCCGGTCCCATCGACCCCGCACTGCCCCTTCTGCTGATCACTGGCGCCGACGACAAGGTCGGCCCTCCCGACGCGAGCCGCGAACTCGCCGACGCCCACGGCACGGCCACCCTGGAGATCCTGCCGGGCGTCGGCCACTGGACGGCCCTGGAGGCCGCCACGACCACCACCATCCACCTCCTCAAATTCCTCTGACCAACCCGACGAACGGTCTCGCCCGAACGGCGAGGAGGGATCTCCCATGCCCGTCCCGACCCACAAGACTCTCTTCCGCGACGTCAAGATCCTCGACTCCACCGGCGCCGGCCTCTACCCCGGCGATGTCCTCGTCGACAACGACCGCATCGCGTCCGTCGGCGCCGTCGAGCCGGCCGACGCCTCGGACGCCCGCGTCATCGAGGGGCGCGGCCGCGTCCTGATGTCCGGGCTCTGCGACGCGCACACCCACTTCAGCTGGAACAACAGCGCCGATCTGGACGGCCTGGGCACGATGCCGGTCGAGGAACACCTGCTGTTCTCCGTCGAGTCCGCGCGCACGTACATCGACTCGGGTTACACGATGTGCGTGGGCGCCGCGTCCGCCAAGGACCGCCTCGACGTCGTGTGCCGTGACGCGATCAACGTCGGCCGCATCCCCGGGCCGCGCTACCTGGCGAACGGCCCGGAGATCGCCGTCACCGGCGGCGCGCTGATCAAGTCCATCACCAAGTTCGCGGACGGCCCCGAAGGCATGCGCAAGGCCGTACGCGAGCTGATCGACATCGGCGTGGACCAGATCAAACTGTCCATGACCGGCGAGGAGATCACCGGTACCCAGCGCGCGGAGGACACCTATTTCTCCGACGAGGAGGTCGCCGCCGCCGTCACCGAGGCCCACCGCCGGGGCAAGCGTGTCTGCGCCCACGCCCGCAGCGCCGAGAGCGTCAAGATGTGCGTACGCAACCGGGTCGACATCATCTACCACGCCAGCTTCACCGACGAAGAGGGCATGGACATGCTGGAGGCCAACAAGGACTGGGTGTTCGTCGCGCCCGGCATCAACTGGCTGATCGCGACCCTGTACGAGGCGGAGTCCTTCGGCTTCCCGCAGGAGGCCGCCGAGGCCGTCGGCTACAAGCGCGAACTCGAGATCGCCACCGAGGGCCTGCGCGAGATGCACCGCCGCGGCATCCGCGTCCTGCCGGGCGGCGACTACGGCTTCGCGTGGACGCCGCACGGCACCTACGCCCGCGACCTGCAGCACTTCGTCGAACGCCTCGGCTTCACGCCGATGGAAGCGATCCTGTCGGCCACGGCCCTGGGCGGCGAGATCATGCTTCGCCCCGACGAACTCGGCAAGGTCCAGCCCGGCTACCTCGCCGACCTGCTCCTCGTCGACGGCGATCCCCTCGCCGACATCGCCGTCCTGCAGGACCACGAGAAGCTGCACTACATCATGAAGGACGGCCGCTTCCACAAAGAACCCAACCCGGCCCACGCCTGACCGGCCGGCAGGCCATGCGGGCACACGGCTCCCGGCCGGTGCCCGCATGGCACCACGCCCAACGGCGTTCCTCGCGGTTGATCCCGGGCCGTCGAAGACCTCCGCGCGCAGAGTGCGGAGAAGGCGGAGCGGGGCCAGGGGAAGACCGGCCACGACGCAGCTTTGTCCCTCACCGTCTGAACCGTACGTCGGACCGCCTGGTCGTCTCCCTCTACGAAGATCTGCGCGCGGACGGAAGCGTTCTCGTACCTGTGGAACGAACAGCGTGAGCGCGGCCCCTTACCGGGTCGCTCACTACGAGTCGTGAGACCGAAGGCGCCTGCGGTCGTTGCGGCCGCAGAGCATCGCGTCGCGGCTTACGGGCCGGGGACTCCGGTGCTGTCCCAGTTCACGGTCAGGTGGTCGCGGCGGCCGAACCTGCCGAGGTCGGCGGCGATGATGTCCTGAAGCCGCCGCAGGCCGTCCTCGCCGGCGGCCTCGACACGCAGCACCAGCGCGGTGGCGGTGGTCTCCAGCGTGCACCGGCCCCACGGTTCTAAATGGATGACGCCGTGGGTGTCCGACCACTCCGCCCGGATCCACACCTGGGCGCGTCCGGAATGCATGCGGCCCTGGGCGCCGGCCATCGCGTTCGCATGCTCGCAGAGCTGGATCAGATAGCGGCTCGGGCGGTCGGTCTCGACCTGGGCTGTGGCGGCCGGCATCGCTTCCCTCTCAGATCCGGGTGAAGGCGGCCAGCCATGCCTGTGCGCCCTCCGGTGAGGTGGTGACCTCGATCGTGGCCGGTTCGATGGAGTCGGCCCGCCATCCCTTCGCGAACGCGGCGGTGATGTCCTCGCGAGTCAGGCGGTGCGGTCCCGAGTCGACGGGCTGCCGGTCACTGAAGCCGAGCATGAAGTAGCGGCCGCCCGGCCGTACCACCGACCGCAGGCTGTCGGCGAAGGCGTCCCGGTCTCCACCCGTGAGGACGTGGAACAGGCCGCAGTCGAGCACAGTGTCGAAGGACTCGCCGAGATCGGCCAGCCGCCGGGCGTCCTGGCGGAGGAAGCGTGCCTTCAGTCCCCGGTCCCGCGCCTTCCGCTCCGCGGTGTGCAGCGCGGTGACGGCGAGGTCGACGCCGGTGACGTTCAGGCCGAGCCCGGCCGCCATGAGCGCGTGCTCGCCCGTCCCGCAGCCGGCGTCCAGCACCCGGCCCCGGATGGCGCCGGCGTCGGCGAGCGTGCGAAACGCGGTTTGGGGGCGGCCGATGTCCCACGGCGGGGGGCTGGCGTACAGGTCCTCCGGGTCGTGCGGCGCCGGCGCACCGGGGGAGGGGTGAGACGAAGGCTCAGCCATGCGCGGCTCCTCTGTTCCAGGCGTGGTCGTCCCGCGCCTGAGAGTCGCGAATTTATCGATACACTTTGTCTACTGTCAAGCGCTGATTTCTCGTACGTTCTCGCGCAGGAACGCTGTCAGCAGGTCGGTCACCACTCCGGGGCGCTCCAGGCTGGGCAGATGGCCGGCCCAGGGCAGCTCGTGGTGACGGGCGTTGGGAAGCCGCTCCGGCAGCCCGAGGGCGATCTCGCGGAAGTCCGGCAGATCCTTGCCGCCGGACACCGCCAGGCACGGAGCCGTGATCAGGGACAGGTCCACCTCGACCGGCACCTGTGCGAACTCCTCGGCCGCGGCCAGCTGGACGTCGAACGCGCGCCGCTGCATCAGGCGGACCTGCTCGCGTACCGCGGCGTCGGCCTCGGGACCCAGGAAGGTCTCTACGTTCAGGTCGACGGCACCGTCGATGTCGCCCGCTTCGAGCAACTCGTCCTCGCGTGCGCCGAAGGCTCGCAGCGTGTCGCTCGGCACATGGTCGGGCGAGCCGGAACACAGGAGTACGAGGGCCGTGATCGTGTTCGGCCAGCGCGCGGCCGTCTCCAGGGCGATCCGGCCGCCGTAGGAGGATCCGATCAGCGTCGCGCGCTCGATTCCGAGGGTCCCCATCAGGTCGGCGACGTCCTCGGCGTTGTTGTACGGGCCGTCCGGCATCGGGGACGCGCCGAATCCCTGCAAGTCGCAACGGACGACCCGATATCCGGCATCGAGGAGAGGCTGCCACTGCGGGTCCCACATGCGTCGATCACATACCGCCGAATGAAGGAGCAAGAGCGCCGGTCCATCGCCGGCCACATCATGAGAGAGCGTCATGCGGCGAAGGGTAGCCAGAAGCCCGGCACATGTCGCATCAATATTTCGTCCTCCACCATTAAGGAGATCAGCCGAGTCCAAGGTCCCAGGAAGGTCAGGTCGCGGACCTTTTCGGGTAGATCATTTCCGCGTTCCCCGGCCACGCGCTGCCGAGGTTTCCCAGTCGGCGAGGAG
The DNA here is from genome assembly GCA_035643735.1 of Actinoallomurus sp. GTDB lineage: Bacteria > Actinomycetota > Actinomycetes > Streptosporangiales > Streptosporangiaceae > Actinoallomurus. The sequence continues at coordinate 6,874 of DASQPY010000505.1, forward strand.
CCGGATGGCCCTCTCCGAGGCCGAGCCGGGCTCGGTCGTGTACACGACCGGTTCCTGGTCGTCCGCGGCCATGACCATCAGCGCCTGGTACGTGACGGTGAGGTCGCCGACCACGGGATGACGGTAGCGCTTGGGGCCGTCGGTGTGTTCGTGGACCTGGTGCTCGGCCCAGCAGCGGCGGAACGGCTCACTTGCCGCCGACAGGTCCTCGACCAGCTCGTCGAGCCACGGGTCGCCCGGGTGACGTCCCGCGTCCAGGCGGAGCATGGCCGCGATGTTGGCGGCCACCTCCTCCCAGTCCGGATAGAGCTTGCGGGAGTACGGGTCAAGGAACATGAAGCGCGCGTAGTTGCGCTCCTGGACCGGGAGGGCGTCGAAGTCGACCATCAGCGCCGCGGCGAGCCGGCTGGTGAGCAGGATGTCGGTGCGGCGCCCGAGTACGAACGCGGGACAGAACGTGCCGTCCAGGACCTCCAGCAGCCGGACGGTGGTCGGGCGTACCTGTTGGGCGCGCGGAAGACCACGGCGTGGCTGGGCCAGACTGGACCCCGCCAGATCGAACAGGTGGGCGCGCCCAGTGTCATCCAGGCACAGGGCCCTGGCGAGCGCGTCGAGCACGGCGGGCGAGGCGGTACGGTTGCGGCCCTGCTCCAGCCGCGTGTAGTAGTCGGCACTGACACCTGCCAGCTGCGCGAGCTCCTCGCGGCGTAGACCTGTCACGCGCCGCCGTGAGGTGGGTGGTGGCAGCCCGACGTCGGCCGGGCGCAGCCGACTACGGCATGCGCGAAGGAACTCCCCCAGCTCCACGTCCATACATTCAGTGTCAACCGCCGGGTGCCGGCGGGTGGATCGAGGGGGTCCTCGAGCCTGGTTCCGGCGCGATGGGGAGATCGACTCGGAGCGAGGCGCCGCCGCCGGCCGGCCCGGAGATCGCGATGGTTCCACCGGTGCTCTCGACCCGGTCCACGAGACCGATGAGGCCGGAGCCGGCCTGGAGATCCAGGCCCCCGATGCCGTCGTCCCGCACCGACAGCCGCAGGTGGCCGGCCCGGATCTCCGCCCGGACCCATGCGACGTTCGCGTCCGCGTGTTTCGCCGTGTTGGCGAGAGCCTCTGCCACCACGTAGTACGCGGTGGCCTCAGTGACCTCGGACAGTCGCTTCGGCACCCGGACATCGAGCTCCACGAGCACGGGGCAGCGGCGGGCCAGTGCCCTGATCGCCGGCCCCAGCCCACCCTGACTCAGGATCGGCGGGTGGATGCCGCGCGCGGTCTCCTGCAGGTCGGTCAGCGCCTCCTCCAGGTCCCTGGCCGCCTCGGACACCTGGGACCGCGCCCGGCGGCATTCGGCCGGAAGATCTTCCCTCAGGGTGCGCCTCAGCATGAGCCCGATGGAGATCAGGCGCTGCTGGATGCCGTCGTGCAGGTTACGTTCGATGCGTCGCCGGGCCTGGTCCGATGCCGCCACGATGCGCGCACGGGAGGCGGCCAGCTCGGCATTGGTGTTGGCGCCGGCGATGGCGGCCGCCGCGAGGTCGGTGAAGCCGGCGAGGCGGAGTTCGGCGTCCAGGGGCAGCGGCTCGTACCGGGCCGAGAGGCCGATCATCACGCCCCACAGGCGTCCCTCAATGACGATCGGTGCGCCTACGGCGCTGTGGACTCCGCTGTCGCGCAGGAACACGGCAAGTCGCCCGGACGCGTGCGCGAAGCCGTCCATTCGGGCCGGGTATCCGCTCTGCCACACGCGGATGGGGATGTTGTCCCCTTCAAGTCTGCAGTGGGTCATCTGGGGCAGGTGTGTCCCAGGGGCGTTGCTCCAGGCCACAAGGGATCCCGAGCCGTCGGGTTCGTAGCGGACCATCCGCGCGCCGGCCAGACCGAGCAGCCGGCGTACCTCCTCGGTCACCGCGGCGAAGACAGCCGGCGCCGCCGTTCCGCCGGCGGCCAGAGCCGCCACCCGGCGGAGTCCGGCCCGCTCGCTGCGCAGCCGGTTCACCGCGGTCGGCGTGTCGCCGAGAACGCATCCCGTCTCCCACCCGTGGTGGGCCAGGAAACGCGGCGAGTCATCGGCCGTCATGGCGGACCCTCCTCCCGTGGTCGATCTGCGCACGCCGGCATCTGCTCCTTGAGTCTGCGCCGCCGGGCGCGGGGGAGGAAGGCCAGAAACATCCTGGGACTACGCGACCCACCCTGAGCCCGATGACACCGCCTCACCCGCAGGACGACGTCGGGACGTCCGGTCCGAACGGCCGGGCATCGGCGGCGTCGCCGCGATGATCCGCTCTCCGTTGCCGCAGACGGAGAAGGGGGGGCGTGGTCACTTCCAGGCGATCTTCGCGGACCGGTCGGCGATCTCGTGCGGCGGCGACGGGACGCGATCGGTGGCACCGTCGGCGAGCAGGCACTGGAGGCCACCGCGGACGGCGGCGGGAGGTTCGGCGTGTACGGCTTCGCGTCCGGCACCTGGGTCCCGCTCGACGCCGGACGGCTCGTCCGGCGCGGGCTGTCGGTCGGGTCCAACGCGACGTCGAGCTCGTCGCGGGCCCGGCCCTCGACAGATCACGCCGGCGATGCGTTCGCGGAGCCGGTCGAAGGTCTCATCGACCGGGCGGCGCAGGTCCGGTTGCAGCGGTCAGAGAACGCGCTTGTAATAGAAGCTGCAGTCCTCGAGGGAGCCCGCCGGATCGGCGGCGTAACCAGGGACGATGCCGTACCGCGTCCACCCGGTGGCGCGGTAGAGGTGGTCCGCGGTGCTACCGGTGGCGGTGTCCAGGAGCAAGAGGGTCGCTCCGGTCCGTACCGCTGCGTCTTCGGCGGTGGCCAGCAGGGCCCGGGCCAGCCCTCTGCCACGGGCGTCGCGCCGGACCATGAGCTTGACGATCTCGGCGCGGTGCCGGCCGTTGGGCTTGCTCTCCAGGGCGAGACTCACGGTGCCGGTGACACCGCCGGGCCCGGTCGCGACCCAGACGACAAGGCTGCCGTCGGCCATGGCGGCCTGCCGTGTGCACCACCAGGCGGCCGCCGCCTCGTGGTCGAAGGGCATGAGGAAGCCGAGTGACGAGCCATCGGCGACGACGTCGGCGAGCAGGGCGGCCAGCCCGTCCAGGTGGTCGCGAAGGTCATCGGCGGACAGCCGGGTGATGGTGAGCCCGCCGGACGGTACGGCGTTCATGGCAGCACGATCAACAGGGCGTAGCGGACCTGGCCGGGGCCGGGCAGGGCAGCATGTACCACCACTTCCGCGGCAAGGCGGATCTCGCGCTGGCGGCCATCGACCGAACCGCCCAGGAGCAGCGGGCCAAGGGGGAGGAACAGTTCTCCGCGCCCGGTACCGCCATCGAGCGG
>DASQPY010000506.1:0-7969 GCA_035643735.1 Actinoallomurus sp.
AGGCGGTCGCCGAGACCGCGTGGGCTCTCGCCCGTGACAACCCGGACTTCGCCACCCTCGCCGCCTCGGCCGCGCACGCCCAAGGCATCCTGCGCGGCGACGGCGCGGCGCTGGCCCGTGCCACGGCCGCCCACCTGGCACCGTGGAGCCGGGCCTCGGCCGCCGAGGACCGCGGCGTCCTGCTGGCCGGAGGGGCCGACGAGGAGCTGTCGATCGTGTGCCTGGACCAGGCGCTGGAGGGCTATCAGCGGATCGGTGCGCAGCGGGACGCGGCCCGTATCCGCGCCCGCCTGCGCGAGCTGGGTGTCAGGCGCCGTCACTGGACCCAGTCCGAACGGCCGGTCTCGGGATGGGACAGCCTGACCGGCACCGAACGCAGCGTCGCTGAGCTCGTCGCGCAGGGGCGGACCAACCCGCAGGTCGCCGACCAGATGTTCATCTCGCCCCACACCGTGAAGTTCCATCTCCGCCAGGTCTTCCGCAAGCTCGGCATCGGCTCCCGGGTCGAGCTGGCCCGGCTCGCCGCCGAGCACGCCGCCCCGCAGCACCCGGTGCCCGGCGACTGACCGGCGACACGGCTCACTCGGCGTCGGTGACCTTGGCGGCGAGGAAGGCACGGATCAGCGGGGTCACCTCGTACAGGGCGCTCTCGAGCAGGAAGTGACCGCCGTCGAGCAGGTGGATCTCGGCGTCTGGGACGTCGTCGGTGAACGCCCGGGCGCCATCGGGGCCGAAGATCTTGTCGCCGCCGCCCCAGACGGCCAGCAGCGGGACCCCACTCGCCCGCAGGTACTGGTGCAGGCGTGGGTAGAGCGGCGGGTTGGTGGCGTAGTCACGGAACAGCGTCAGCTGCACGAGGTCGTTGCCGGGGCGGGAGACCAGCGCGAAGTCGTGGTGCCAGGTGTCGGGAGCGACCACGCTCTCGTCCGGGACGCCGGTGAGGTACTGCCACTTGATCGCGTCCAGGGTCAGCGCCCCGCGGATGGCGGCCTCGGTGCCGGGCGTCTGCTCCCGCGCGTAGTCCCAGACCGTCTTCCAGAAGTCCGGCACGAAGCCGCTGTCATAGCCGTTGCCGTTCTGGGTGATGATCGCCGTGATCGCGCCGGGGTCTCTCAGGGCCAGCCGCCATCCGATGGGCGCGCCGTAGTCCTGGACGTACATCGCATAGCGCGTGACGCCGAGCTTGCCGAGCAGCTCCGCCGTCAGGTCGGTCAGGGCGTCGAAGGTGTAGTCGAACTCCTCGACCGGCGGTGCGTCCGACAGTCCGAAGCCCAGATGGTCCGGTGCGATGACGTGGTAGCGGTCGGCGAGGAGCGGGATCAGGTCGCGGAACATGAACGAGCTGGTCGGGAAGCCGTGCAGCAGGACGAGCGCCGGTGCATCGGCCGATCCGGCCTCCCGGTAGAACAGCCGCCGGCCCTTGACGACCGCGTAACGGTGGTGGACGGTCATGGCTAACCCCTATCTTTCACTCCGGTGGTTAGATGCAATCAATCAGCCGAACCGCTAACCTGTCAAACGGAGCTTGGAGGTTAGGTATCGCCATGGTGAGTGACCGGTCGGACGAAGAGATGTTGCTGGACCTGCTCAACACCACGCCGCTCGTCGACGGCGTACGGCAGGATCACCTGGACGATCCGGAGCGGGCCCGCTCGTGGGCGTGCGAACACGGCGGCGCGGGCTCGGCCGCCGAGTCACGCGTGATAAGCGAGGTCCGCGACGCGTTGCAGGCCGTCGTACGCGGGGAGCGGCCGCCCGGCACCCTGGCCACCTACCTCGAAGGGGTCGGCTACGTTCCGTCCCTGTCCGACGAGGGCCTCGACTGGACGCTGGAGGCGCCGCCGGAGCGCGAGGTGGCCGCCCGCGCCGTCCTCGCCTGGAGTGGCCTGGAGAAGACCAGCCCCGGCCGCCTGAAGCCGTGCGCCAACAGCGAGTGCCGGCTGTTCCTGATCGACCGCAGCAAGGTCGGCAACGCCCGCTGGTGCTCCATGGCGGTGTGCGGCAACCGGATGAAGGCACGTCGCCACTACCAGCGCGGCCGTGAGACGTGACGCGCCGGATCGATAGGTTGACCGGATGAGCGACTTGCCGATCGGTGACTACGCCTTGTTGTCCGATCGCCATTCCGCGGCCCTGGTCGGCCGGGACGGTTCCGTCGACTGGTTGTGCTTCCCGCGGTTCGACAGCCCGGCGGTGTTCGCGCGGCTGCTGGACGAGGAGGCCGGGCACTGGTCGATCCGCCCGTCGGTGCCGTACCGGGTGTCCCGGCGGTACGCCGAGCGGACGATGGTGACGGAGACGACCTTCAACACCGAGACGGGAACGGTGACGCTCACCGACGCCCTGCTGACCGGCCCGGAGGACGGAGGCCACCGGCTCGGCAAGGGCGTCCCGCACGTCCTCGTCCGCCGGATCGCCTGCTCCGACGGGCGGGTGCCGATGGAGTTCGAGTACCGGCCCCGGCCCGAGTACGGCCTCATCGTCCCGATCCTGACCCGGGTCGACGGCGGCGTGACCGCGCGGGGCGGCGCCGAATGGCTCGTGCTCACCACCCCGGTGACGGTGAGCGCCGCCGACTCCACCGCCCGCGGCGGGTTCACGGTGCGCGGCGGCGAGACGCTGCATTTCGGCCTCCACCGGACCACCCTCGAGGAGGTCCCGGCCCGGATCTGGGGACAGGACGAGCTCGCGTCCCGGCTGGACGCCACGATGGAGGCCTGGCGCTCCTGGTCCGCCCTGCACCAGGCGTACGAGGGACCGTGGCGGGACCTGGTCCACCACAGTGGCCGCGTATTGCAGGCGCTGTCGTTCCAGCCGAGCGGGGCGATCGTCGCGGCGGCCACCACCTCCCTGCCCGAAAGCGCCGGCGGCGAGCGCAACTGGGACTACCGCTACACCTGGGTGCGGGACTCGTGCCTGACCATGGCGGCGCTCTGGGTCGCCGCGTGCCCCGACGAGGCGAGCGACTTCTTCGCCTTCCTCACCACCGCCGCGCCCTCACTGACCAATGACCGGACACTGCAGATCATGTTCGGCGTCGGCGGCGAGCACGACCTGTCCGAACGCGTGCTGCCGCATCTGAGCGGCTGGCGCGACAGCCGCCCCGTACGCGTGGGCAACGGCGCCTGGAGCCAGCGGCAGATCGACGTGTACGGCGAGCTCCTCGACTCCGCGCGCATCCTGTCCGACCAGCTCGGCGAGGTGGACGACGACGTACGGCGCTTCCTCATCGCCTGCGCCGACACCGCCGCCGAGCGCTGGCGTGAGGCGGACCAGGGCATCTGGGAGGTACGCGGAGACCCGCGGCACTTCGTGTACTCCAAGGTCATGTGCTGGGTCGCCCTCGACCGCGCCGTGTCCCTGGCCGATGTCCTCGGTGCGGCAGACCGGGTGGAGTCGTGGCGGCGGACCCGCGAGGAGATCCGCGAGACGATCCTGCGTGAGGGCTGGAACGACCGCGCCGGCGCGTTCACGCAGTACTTCGGCTCGGAGGACCTGGACGCCTCCAACCTGATGATGCCGATCGTCGGGTTCCTGCCGGCCGACGACCCGCGCGTGCTCGCCACGATCGACGCCGTCGCCGAACGGCTGACCGACGATGCCGGGCTGGTCTACCGCTACCGCACCGAGGGCGGCGTCGACGGCCTCGCGGGCGATGAGGGGACCTTCCTGCTCTGCACCTTCTGGCTCGCCGAGGCTCTCGCCATGTCCGGGCAGGTGGACCGGGCCAGGGAAGTCTTCGAACGGGCGGCCGCGTACGTCAACGACGTCGGCCTGCTCGCCGAGGAGGTCGACACCTCCAGCGGCGAGCTGTTGGGCAACTTCCCCCAGGCCTTCAGCCACATCGGACTGATCAACGCCGCCTGGGCCATCGACCAGGCCGAACGCCGTGCCGCCTCATGCCCTAGGGGGCGCGCCGGGTCCGGACTGGACGCGGCACCGGGGGACGCCGGAGGCTGACCGTTCACAAACGACGTGCGGCGATGGCGCTCCGGCGTCGGTGGAGCCGCCGCGCCAGGGCATCGTGGCCTCGCCGGTCAGCAGGGCCTCGAGCGTCTGGACCTCGGGGTTGCGGGGTTCGGGGTGGTGTTCGTACGCGGCGGCTCCCAGGGCCAAGGCCATGGCCATGGCGAGCAGGTTGACGTCGTTCGGCTGCTCCGGGACCTCGGAGCCGGCGGTAGGCTCCAGGCGTATCCCTTCGCCGTGTACGTCGACGATCCGCGCGATGTACGTACCGGCCATGGCGGGACTCTCCTTCCGGCGATGGTCGAGGACGGTCCTCAGGCCGCACCGCGGCCTCTGCGTCCTTTGATTCTTCACCGGCCGGGCGACCGTACTCCGGCCGGGCGGCGGCTCTGGCGCGACGCGACCCTCGTTAACATCCGGGGTATGTCGTTTTTCGGTCTCCGTACTCCACTAACATGATCATCTAACGCGGTACGGAACCCCGTCGCCGCAGGGCGATCCGCTGGTGTGTCAGCGCGGACGGAGGCACACGCATGGAGCAGCAGAGCGATCCTTCGATTCCTCAGATCGACATCAGCAGACCCAGCGTGGCCCGGATGTACGACTACTACCTGGGCGGCAAGGACAACTACCGGGTGGACCGGGAGGCGGTCGCGCGCGTCGCCGAGGCGATGCCGGAGATCCGCCAGCTCGCGCAGGAGAACCGCGCGTTCCTGCGCCGCGCGGTGCGGTACATGGCCCGGCAGGGCATCCGGCAGTTCATCGACATCGGGTCCGGTCTGCCCACGGTGGGGAACACCCACGAGATCGCGCAGACGATCATTCCGGACGCGCGGGTGGTCTATGTCGACAACGACCCGGTCGTGCTCGCCCACGGCCGCGCCCTGCTCGCCTCCGATGACAACACCTCGGTGGCCACCGCCGACATGCACAACCCCGAGGACGTACTCCGGCACGCCGAGACGACCAAGCTGATCGATTTCGACCAGCCGGTCGGTGTCCTGATGATCGCGATGGTGCACTTCCTGACCGTCGAGGAGCGGCCGTCCGTCATGGGCCAGCTGCGTGACGCACTGGCTCCGGGCAGCCACCTCACCACGACGCACGTCACGACCGACGGCAAGGCGGCGGAAGCGGTGGCGCAGATCGAGGCCGTCTACGCGACCACCCCGACGCCGATCTACTTCCGCGACCGCGCGGAGATCGGGGAGTTCTTCGAGGGGTTCGAGCTCGTCGAGCCCGGCCTGGTCACTCCGGACAGCTGGCGGCCGGACCCGGATGACTCCGCACCCGAGGCCACCAAGTGGCTCTACGCCGGGGTCGGCCACAAGCCCTGAGTCCCTCCTAACCGGCCGGTCCCCGGCCTTTGCGGTCCGGTACTTCGAGGCCGCGACGCATGATCTGCAGGAGCCGCCGCGCGTGATCGGTGTCGCCGGCGGCGATGGCGGCCGCGCCGGTCAGGGCCAGGACGTCGGCCACGGCGAGGTCGGGGTGTAGGGCGCCGGCGGCCTTCGCCCTTTCGAGCAGGTCCTCCGCGGTCGAGGTCAGCGTGTCGTGCGATCGGCGGAACAGCTCGGTGTGACCGTCGTCGCGGCCTCCGGCGGTCGCCGGCACCAGCGCCCGCATGCCCGCCATGTGACCGAGAAGATCGTCCAGCCAGTCGAAGAGCGCGTCGCCCGCCGAGGCCTCGTGCAGCAGTCCGGCGCCACGCCGGCACAGCGCCGCCGCCTCCTCCGCGTACACCGCGACCAGGAGGTCCGCGCGGGTGGGGAAGTGGCGGTAGAGGGTCGCGTTGCCGACACCCGCCCGGCGCGCCACGACGTCCAGGGCCACCTCCGGGCCGTGCTCGTCGAAGAGCTCCCGAGCCGCCGACACCAGTGACCGCGCGTTCGCCGCGGCGTCCGCCCGGCGCGCCCGTCTCGGCACGCTCCGCTCGTCTTCGCCTCGGGCCATCGTCTGCTCCGATTGTTAAGTGGGGAGTTCCCCGATAATGTACCGCCTCAACCGGGGATGTCCCCGGATAGGGGGAGAGGACACCGATGGCGCTCAGCGACGCGGACCGTACCGTCATCACCGAGCTGATCTCGCTGCACGGGCACCTGGTCGATGAGGGCGAGCTCGGCCGGCTGGACGAGGTCTTCACCGACGACGTCGTCTACGACGTCACGGTGCTGGCGCGGCGAGTGCCGCTGGGGGGCCGATGACGGCGATCGCGGGGTGGTCTCAGCCCTCCGCGAGCATGAGACGCGCCGCGGACTCGATGTGCGGCGCGTCGATGCCCGCCGCGGCGAGGAGCTCGTCCGTCGTGCCCGAGCCGGGCGTCTCGCGAACGCTGAGGTGGGCCAGGCGCAGCGGCTGCGTCCGTACGGCCAGCAGGGCGTCCGTCACGGCGGAGGCGAGTCCGCCCTCCGGGTGATGGTCCTCGGCCACGACGAGCCGCCCCCGCGTCGCAGCCGCGGCCGCGGCGAGGGTCTTGGTGTCGACGGGCTTGACCGAGTACAGGTCGATCACCCGGGCCGATATGCCGTCCTGGGCGAGCCGGTCGGCCGCGGCGAGGCACTGGTGGAGGGTGACGCCGGCGCCGATGAGCGTCACGGCGTCGTCCGGGCCGGACCGCAGGACCTTGGCCCCGCCGACGGGGAAGGTCTCGTCGCCGTCGTACAGGACGGGATAGGCGCCACGGGTGGTCCTCATGTAGGCGATGCCCGGCAGTCCGGCCATCGCGTCCACCAGTGCGGCGGTGCTCGTCGCGTCGCTGGGATAGAGAACCGTGGAGCCCTGGACCGCCCGCATCATCGCCAGGTCCTCCAGGGCCATCTGGGACGGTCCGTCGGCGCCGATCTCGACACCGGCGTGCGAGCCCACCAGGCGGATGTCCGCCCGCGAGATGGCGGCCATCCGGACGAAGTCGTACGCGCGGGTGAAGAACGCGGCGAACGTGGAGGCGAACGGGATGTAGTGCCGGACACCGAGGCCGACCGCCGCGGCGACGAGCTGCTGTTCGGCGATGAACATCTCGAAGAAGCGGCCGGGATGCGCCTTGGCGAACTCATCGGCGTACGTGGAGTTGCTCACCTCGCCGTCGAGGGCGACGACCTTGGGGTTCCGGCCGCCGAGCGCCGTGAGCGCGTCGCCGTACGCCTTGCGGGTCGCGACCTTCTCGCCCACCGAGTACGCCGGTGCCGCCGTCCTCTCGGCCCTGGCGACCGGCGCGGTGGCCGCGCCGGGCTGCGGGCCCCGTACGAGCAGGTCGCGTTCGCCGCCGAGCTCGGCGATGGCCCGCGCGGCCATGTCCTCGGGGAAGGGCTTGCCGTGCCAGCCCTCGTGGTCCTCGACCTCGGAGAATCCCCGGCCCTTCATGGTGCGCGCGAAGATCACCGTCGGCCGGTCCTCGCTCGTGTCGGTGGCCGCCGTCAGCGCCTCGTCGATCTGGGTGAGGTCGTGCCCGTCGATGGTCAGCGCGCGTGCGCCGAACGCCTCGGCGCGGCGGGCGAAGGCGTCGAGGTCCCACTGGAGCTCGGTGGGCCCGCGCTGGCCCAGGCGATTGACGTCGACGATCGCGATCAGGTTGGAGAGCTTGTAGTAGGAGGCCTTGTCGACGGCCTCCCAGATGGAGCCCTCGGCCATCTCGCTGTCCCCGCACAGCACCCAGACCCGGTAGGGCAGCTGATCGAGATACCTGCCGGCGAGCGCGACGCCGACCCCGTCGGGCAGCCCCTGGCCGAGTGATCCGGTGGCGACGTCGACCCAGGGCAGCACCGGAGTGGGATGCCCCTCCAGCCGGGATCCGAACTGCCGGTAGCCGGTCATCAGCTCCTTGTCCGAGACGACGCCCACCGCCTTGTAGACCGAGTACAGGAGCGGGGAGGCATGGCCCTTGGAGAAGATGAGGTGATCGTTGCCGTCGGCGTCCGGCCGGTCCCAGTCATAGCGCAGGTGCCGCCCGGTCAGCACCGCGAGGATGTCGGCGGCGGACATGCTCGAGGTGGGATGCCCGGACCCG
>DASQPY010000507.1:0-7453 GCA_035643735.1 Actinoallomurus sp.
CGCGAGCCGTCGCACCGGATGCGTACAGAACAGGTCATGTCGCTCATGCCTTGGTCCTCCCGCGCTCCCAGAAGCTCGGGCCGACCGGCTCCTTGAAGTCGCTCGTGGCGATGAGGTATCCCTCGGAGTCCACGCCGATCGGGAGCTGCGGCAGTGGCCGGGCCGCCGGACCGAAGATCACCTTGGCGCTGTCCAGGGCGTCGAAGGTCGACTGGTGGCACGGGCAGAGGATGTGGTGGGTGGTCTGCTCGTACAGTGCGGCCGGGCAGCCCACGTGCGTGCAGATCTTGGAGTACGCGATGATCCCGCCGACGTGCCAGTTCTCCCGGCCCTTCTTGACCTTCAGCAGGTCGGCCGGAACGTTGATCAGAAGGACCGCACCCGTGGCGATCTCATCCAGGTTGTTCTCGGCGCCCTCCGGGACGACGGTGATGATGCCGCCGGGAGAGTTGAAGTCGGCGGCCTTCAGCGGCTGGCCGGTGCCGTCGACCACGAGCCGCGTGCCGTTCTTCCACGTGGTGTGGCGCAGCTTCTTCTCCGGCAGCGGACCGAGGTCGCGCAGCAGGACGAGCGGCAGCAGGCCCAGCGGAGCGGCGGCCAGCAGGAGAGTACGGCGGAGCAGCCTGCGCTGTCCCAGGCCGCTCTCCCTGCTGCCCTCCAGCAGGTACTGGTTGAAGGTCTCGCGGTCCTCGGCCGTGGAGGACACCGCGTGCCGCTCCTGCACGATCTCCGGGGTCGTCACCAGGTGGCGAACCCAGATCGTCAGGCCCACGGCCAGGCCGAGAAGCACCAGCGTCAGCGAGATGCCGAGCGTGTAGTTGGAGCGGGTCGCCCGATCGATGTTGCCGACGTGGCCGGGCCAGACGGCGTAGAACACGATGAAGGCGATGCCGCCGAGGAAGCTGAGCGTGAAGAAGGCGGCCGCGACGCGCTCGGCGGTACGTGCCTTTTTCTCGTCCAGCACGTAGGCGCCGCTCGTGTCCTCCGGCTCCTTGCCCGGCAGCAGCTTCTGGGTGCCGACCGGCGCCGGAGTGCCGATCACGCGCTTGGGGACGCGCCCCTCCTCTTCCGGAGTCGCGCCACTGGTGTCGTTGTTGTCAGTCATTGTGCTGCTTCTTCTTGGGCTTCCTGGCAGTGAGCCACATCGCTGCGACGACCATGAATCCGACCCCGACGAGCCAGCCGACGAGGCCTTCGGCCACGGGGCCGACCCGGCCGAGGCCGCTGCCGCCGGGGTTGGGCTCGTCGCGGGTCTGCGTGACGTACGCGATGATCGCGCGCTTCTGGGCGGGCGTGATGGTCGTGTCGTTGAAGACCGGCATCGCCTGCGGTCCGGTGATCATCGCTTCGTAGATCTGCGTGGGCGTGGCCTTGTCGAGCGGCGGGGCGTACTTGCCACCCGTGAGCGCGCCGCCGGATCCGGCGAAGTTGTGGCACTGGGCGCAGTTGGCGCGGAACAGCTCGCCGCCGAGGGCCGAGTCGCCGTGTGCCGGGTCGACCTGGTCGGACGACGGGACGGGGGGCCCGCCGCCGAGCGAGGCGACGTACGCCGCGATCTGCTGGATCTGCTCCTTGTTGAAGATCGGCTTCTTACGCGGGATCTGCGCGCCGGGATTCGAGGCGGGCATCCGGCCGGTGCCGACCTGGAAGTCGACCGAGGCGGCGCCGACGCCGATCAGGCTGGGCGCGGTCCTCGTGCCCTCGGCGTTCGCGCCATGGCAACTGGAGCAGTTCTGGTTGAACAGCTCCTTGCCCTTGGCGGCATCCTGCGCCGACGCCGATGTGTCAGACGCCTGAGCGCGATCGGCACTCGACGAGGCACCGGCGTACGCAACACCGATGATCGCAAGTGCGGCCAGCACGACGGCGTAGCCCGCCCACGGGCGCCGGCGCCATGCGGTGAACCATTTCACGGAAGAAGTCCCCGTTCTGGATCAGTGGAACAGCTCGATCAGGTAGATCGTGGCGAAGAGCCCGACCCACACTGCATCGACGAAATGCCAGTAGTAAGACACGACGATCGCGCTCGTCGCCTGCTCGTGGGTCCAGCGCTTCGCGGCGAACGTGCGCCCGAGCATGAACAGGAACGCGATGAGGCCGCCGGTGACGTGGAGACCGTGGAAGCCCGTGGTCAGGTAGAACACCGAGCCGTACGCGCTCGAAGAGATCGTGGTGCCCTCCCCGACGAGCGAGCGGTACTCGTTGAGCTGGCCGGCAACGAAGACCGCGCCCATGAGGAAGGACAGGAAGTACCACTCGCGAAGACCCCACCTGCGGAGCTTGAAGATGCTCCCCAGGCGCCGGACCTGTCCCCGCTCGGCCGCGAACACACCCATCTGGCAGGTCACACTGGACATCAGCAGGATGAAGGTGTTCACCGAGGCGTACGGGATGTCCAGGTGGGCCTGTGGCCACGAGCCACCGTCGCCCTTGGTCACCGACCGGATGGTGAAGTACATCGCGAACAGCGCCGCGAAGAACATGAGCTCGGACGACAGCCACACGATCGTGCCCACGCTGACAAGGCTGGGCCGGTTGGCGCGGGAGCTGGGTGCGCGGTCTGTCGCGGATACTGTTGCCACGGGCAGCATTATTACGGCACCTGCCGAGTAGTTGACGCAGGACCCCCCATCAGGCGTGCCCCGATCTCCGCTTCGCCGCCGTTTCCAGGCGGTTTTCCGAACCTCACCGGTGAACGTGCCATTACGGAGCGCCGTACGGTCGTGGTGGTGGCGCTCCGCCCGGTAACATCGCTACGTGCGCGGGGCCTCATCGCCGGATCGGCGTTGTTGATCACGCGCCGGCGGGCGCCGGCATCACGCGGCGTGACCAAGTCCTTCCAGGAAGGGGGAGGCGCAGTCCCTCTCCGGCCTGACCGCCGGGGCCTCCGCGCCAGACTCAGATGAAGATCCTCGTTTACAGTCACGACGCGAACACCCGCGCCCAGGTACGCCTCGCGATAGGCCGCCGGCCGGCTCCCGGGCTCCCCCAGGTGGAGTACGTCGAGGTCGCCACCGAGCCCGCCGTGTTCGCCCGCCTCGACAAGGGCGACATCGATGTCGCCGTGCTCGACGGCGAGGCACAGCCGGCCGGGGGCATGGGCATCTGCCGTCAGGCCAAGGACGAGATCTACAACTGCCCCCCGATCATGGTCCTCATCGCCCGTCGCGACGACGGCTGGCTCGCCACCTGGTCCCGCGCTGACGCCGTCGCCGGCCAGCCCATCGACGCCGTGGCCCTCGCCGAGGGCGTCGCCGGGCTGATGCGCAGGCGCGCGGCGGAGTCCGGCACCGAGTTGTCCCGCCAGTAGACCGGCAGAAACGCCAGGGAGCGTTCGCATGGACCCGCGTACGACGTGGCCGACCGTGCTCCACGCGCTGCTCAGTGGGCAGTCGCTGTCGGCGGACGAGGCCGCTTGGGCGATGAACGAGATCATGTCGGGGCAGGCGACCGACGCCCAGATCGCGGGCTTCGCGGTGGCGCTGCGCGCCAAGGGCGAGACGGTCGCCGAAGTCGCGGGACTCGCGGCGGGCATGCTCGCGCACGCCACGCCGATCACGGTGCCCGGGCCCTCCGTCGATCTCGTCGGCACCGGCGGCGACCTTGCCCACACCGTCAACATCTCCACCATGGGCGCCATCGTCGCGGCGGCCGCGGGCGCACGGATGGTCAAGCACGGCAACCGGGCGGCCACCTCCTCCTGCGGCGCCGCCGACCTGCTGGACGAGCTCGGCATCGTGATCAATCTGCCGCCCGCGAAGACGGCCGAGGTGGTGGCCGAGATCGGCATCACCTTCTGCTTCGCGCCGCTGTACCACCCGGCGCTGCGGCACACCGCGCGTACGCGGAGCGATCTGGGCACCCCGACGGTGTTCAACTTCCTCGGCCCGCTGACCAACCCGGCACGGACGGCCGCCCAGGCGGTGGGCGTGTTCCATCCGCACATGGCGGGGATCATGGCGGGCGTCTTCGCCGAACGCGGCTGCTCCTCCCTGGTGTTCCGCGGCGACGACGGGCTCGACGAGCTGACCACCACCTCGACGTCGGTGATCTGGGTGGTCCGTGACGGCACCGCCACCGAGACCGTCTTCGACCCGGCCGACCTGGGCATCCCCCGTGCCACACCGGACGACCTGCGCGGCGCGGACGCCCCGTACAACGCCCGCGTGGCACGCGGGGTGCTGGCCGGGGAGCAGGGGCCGGTACGCGACATCGTGGCCCTCAACGCCGCCGCGGCGCTCGTCGCCGCAGGTGGCACTCCCCCGGCCGAAGACCTCACGGAGTCCCTGCGCGCCGCGTACGCCCGCGCCCTGGAGGCCATCGACTCCGGCCGCGCCGCCGCGCTCCTGGACCGCTGGGCCGAGCTGACGCAGCGCCTCAACGCCTGAGCCGGACCACGCCGGGCCGTACGGCTAGGACGTGTCTGACAAATCGCGTTCGCAGCTAGCCTAGGGGTGGGTGACGGCCGCCGCCTGGCTGGCGGTCGCCGGAGCGGGCATCCCTTGGCCCGCCGTGGGGCCCAGCCTGCTGCCGGCCAGCCATTCGGCCCACGTGAGCTGCCAGAAGCCCCAGCCGTTGCCCGCCTCCAGGCGCCGCCGGGTCCCGGTGACCTGGACGACGTCACCCGGCTGGGTGAGGCGGTAGAACCAGCGCGCGTCGTGCGGGCCCAGGTTGATGCAGCCGTGGCTGACGTTGCGGCTGCCCTGGTCCCCGACCGACCATGGCGCGCTGTGCTCGTACTCGCCGCTGTCGGAGATCCGGACCGCGTAGTAGACGTCGTGCCGGTAGTGGTCCGGGCATCCCGGCGGGCAGCCGACCGACGCGGAGTCCATCACGACGTGATGGGCCTTCTCCATCGTCAGGTGCACCCCGCTGGTGGTCGTGTACTTGAGCGGCCCGCCCTTGCCCATGCTGATCGGCATCCGCCGCACCCGGTGCCCGTTGATCCGGACCACCTGATGGTGGTTGCGAGCGCTGGCCACCGTGATGTGCGCGTCACCGACGCCGAAGCCCGTGGCGACGTCCTGTGCGCCGTACGCGCCCCTCGTGAGCCGCAGGCCGCCCAGATGAGCCAGCAGCCGTACGCTCGTGTGCGCCGGCCAGTACGTCCTGGGGCGGTACACCACGTCCGTGGCGGAGATCCAGTGCCAGGCGCCGGTCACCGGGACGGACGTGCGGAGTTCGAGGGAGCGCTCGACGGCCTCGCGGTTCTGCACGGGCGCGGTGAAGCGCAGCATGATCGGCATTCCGACGCCCACGGTCGCGTCCGGGCCCGGTGTGATGACCGTCGCGGCGATCGTGCGGGCGACCCGGCGCGTACGGAAGGCGGTGTGCACCGTGCTCAGGCCGCCGTCGGTGCCGGTGACGGTGGCGGCGAGGCGGTACGCGCGGCCGGGGCTCAGCGCCCACTTCGGCCACCACTGGGTGCCGTCCGAACCGAACCGGCCCTCGATCCGCCGGTCGCCGTCCGTGAGGGTGACCGAGCGGAACCGGCCGGCCCGCACCCGCAGTGTCACCGGGGCGTCGGGGCGTACGGCGCGCGCGCCGTTCGCCGGCATGACCAGGACCGTGGCGGCTCGGTGCGGTGGAGCGTGTGTGCAGCCGGCCACGGCATACAGGGACAGACAGGCGGCGACGGCTGCCCCTCGCCTCATACGCACCCCCACCAGTGAGTCCCTGGCGAGTATGGGCGAAGGCCGGCGCCGCCTCCTGGCGACACCGGCCTCCGTGACCGTCTCTTGGGGGTTATCAGTGAGAGAAGTGACCCCGGTAGTACTCGAAGACGAACCCGATCGCGGCAAGGATCACCGCGAGCATGCCGATCATCAGCAGCCACCAGCCGATGACGGCGCCGAGGGCGGCCGTCGCGGCGGCCATCGCCGCGAACAGCGGCCACCAGCTGTGCGGGCTGAAGAAGCCGAGCTCCCCCGCGCCGTCGGCGATCTCGCCCTGCTTGTCGTCCTCCGGCCGCGGGCCGATACGGCGGCCGGTGAACAGCAGGTAGAAGCCCACCAGGCCGGCCAGGCCGACCGTCAGCGCCAGCGCCGTCGTCCCGGTCGGGTCGTGCGACCACAGCCAGTAGATGACGTCCATGACCGCGAAGAACAGGGCGCTGAAGACGAACAGATAGCCTTCGATCTTCATCGTCTCAGTCCTCCGTTCCGGCGCCGGCCGTCACGGCGGGTTTCGCCTCGGCGTGCGGATAGTGCAGGTCGAACGCGGGTCGCTCGGAACGGATCCGCGGGATCGCGGTGAAGTTGTGCCGCGGCGGCGGGCACGAGGTGGCCCACTCCAGGGAGTTGCCGTATCCCCACGGGTCATCGACGTTGACCCGCTCGCCGTGCCTGGCGGTGATGAAGACGTTCCACAGGAACGGCAACATCGAGATCCCCAGGATCAGCGCGCCGATGCTGGAGACCATGTTCAGGCCGGCGAACTCCTTGGCGTAGTCCGAGACGCGGCGCTGCATGCCCTCGGCGCCCAGCCAGTGCTGGACCAGGAAGGTCGTGTGGAAGCCGATGAACAGCAGCCAGAAGTGGATCTTCCCCCAGGTCTCGTTGAGCATCTTCCCCGTCATCTTCGGCCACCAGAAGTAGAAGCCGCCGAACATCGCGAACACCACGGTGCCGAACAGCACGTAGTGGAAGTGCGCGACGACGAAGTAGGAGTCGTTGAGCTGGAAGTCCAGGGGCGGCGAGGCCAGGATGATGCCGGTCAGGCCGCCGAACAGGAACGTCACGAGGAAGCCCAGCGCCCACAGCATCGGTGTCTCGAACGTCAGGTGCCCTCGCCAGATCGTTCCGACCCAGTTGAAGAACTTCACCCCCGTGGGCACCGCGATGAGGAACGTCATGAACGAGAAGAACGGCAGCAGCACCTGGCCGGTCGGGAACAGGTGGTGCGCCCACACGGTCATCGACAGGCCCGCGATCGCCACGGTCGCCCCGACCAGACCGACGTAGCCGAAGACCGGCTTGCGGCTGAACACCGGCAGGATCTCGGTGACGATCCCGAAGAAGGGCAGGGCGACGATGTAGACCTCGGGATGCCCGAAGAACCAGAAGAGGTGCTCCCACAGCATCGCACCGCCGTTCGCGGCGTCGAAGACGTGCGCACCGAGTTTCCGGTCGGCCTCCAGGGCCAGCAGCGCGGCGGCCAGCACTGGGAACGCCATCAGGACGAGCACCGACGTCAGCAGGATGTTCCACGTGAAGATCGGCATCCGGAACATGGTCATGCCCGGCGCCCGCATGCAGAAGATCGTGGTGACGAAGTTGACGCCGCCGAGGATCGTGCCGAGCCCCGACATCGTCAGGCCGAGGATCCACATGTCGCTGCCCACGCCCGGGGACCGCACCGCGTCCGACAGCGGCGCGTAGGCGAACCAGCCGAAGCTCGCGGCCCCGTCCGGTGTGAGGAACCCGCCGATCACGATCAGGCTGCCGAACAGGAA
>DASQPY010000508.1:0-4578 GCA_035643735.1 Actinoallomurus sp.
TGAGGAGGAGGTCCGGCGGTCGCGGGAGCTGATGGAGGGGGCGTCGCTGACCGACGTCGCCCGGCTCGGCGGCCGCTTCACCACCGCGGACCAGGCCCCGCCCCTCGCCCGCATCCTCTTCCACCTCCTGCAGGAGTACGCCTGCCACCTGGGCCACCTCGACATCGCCCGCGAACTCATCGACGGCACCACCGGCGAGTAGCGCGACGTCCGCGCTCGCCCGCGCGACGAACTCCGGACGGCGCGTGGATCTGACGGCTACTTACTCGAACACAAAAGGGCCTCGTTCGTTGGTGGCCTGGCAGAGGGCGCACTGGCGCCGGGCATGCCTGGTCGCCGCCAGGCAGGAACACCGCAGGGGGCGCCCCTCAGTTGGGTGTGACGACACGCCGAACACTCTCGCGGAGCAGGGTTCGGCGCTGCTCGTGCGTTTCTGTGGGTTCCTGGTCGGTGGCGGCGTAGACGTTGCTGACCGGTGACCATGCCATGGACATCGCGATCACCATGGCCATCAGGTCGAACGGGTCCCCGGCGCGGACGGTCCCCGCCGCCTGAGCGTCGGCGATGGCGCGAAGTTTGCCGTCGTCGAGGCGGTCGGCCTCGACGACGAGGTAACCGGCCGGACGTCGTTCCAGGCGTGCCCAGGTCGCCAGCCGGATGAGGTCAGGACGGCGGAGATATTCGTCGTACAGGCGTACAGCCCAGTCCGCGAGATCGGTGGCGTCGATCGGAACGACGGTCATGATCCGTTCCAGAGAGCCGAAGAAGATGGCGTCGAACAACCCTTCCTTGCTGCCGAAATAGCTGTAGAGCTGAGCCTTGTTGGTGCGAGCCGCAGCCACGATGCGTTCGACGCGTGCCCCGGCGATCCCGTGCTGGGCGAACTCCTGGGTCGCCACGTCCAGGATGCGCTGCCTCGTCGCGGCACCACGCGAGGTCAGGGGTTTGTCGACCATGCCGGACACGATAACAACAGACCAGTCGGTTTGCCGAGCCGTCGATGCATGACTAGCCTGAGCAAAATAAACCGAACAGGCTGTTTGTCTTGAGGAGTAGGCATGAGGAGCACCTTGGGTTGGCAAGCCGACCGCGCCGGGACTGCGTTGCGGCCGGTGTCGTTCGAGCGCCGGGAACTGCGAGCCGACGATGTCGCCGTTCGCGTGGACTACTGCGGGGTCTGCCATACCGATCTCCACGCTGTTCACGCCCACACCGACAGCGCCGAAGCGCCGTTGGTGCCGGGCCACGAGTTCACGGGGGTGGTGACCGACGTCGGCTGCGACGTCAGCCGATTCGCCATCGGCGACGGGGTCGCCGTTGGCAACATCGTCGACTCGTGTGGCATGTGCGTCATGTGCCGACAGGGACAGGAGAACTTCTGCTACGAGTTCCCGACCCTGACCTACGGCGGCACCGACCGTCACGACGGATCCACCACGCTAGGGGGCTACTCCCGCGAGTACATCGTCCGCGACCAGTTCGCCTACCCGCTCCCCACAGGACTCGATCCCGCGGCCGCGGCTCCGCTGCTGTGCGCGGGAATCACCGTCTGGGAGCCACTGCGGGCCCTCGGCGTCGGCGCCGGTACCCGCGTCGCGGTGGCCGGACTCGGCGGCCTCGGACATCTCGCGGTCAAACTCGCCGTCACGCTCGGGGCCGAAACTACGGTCATCAGCCGATCAGCCGAAAAGGCCGACGACACCCGGCGCCTCGGCGCCCACGACCTGATCGTGGCCACCGACCAACGGCACATGACCGCCGCCCGGGACCGGTTCGACGTCGTCATCGACACCATCGCCGTCCCACACGACCTCGACCCCTACCTGCGACTCGTCGCCCTGGACGGAACCCTCAGCCACGTCGGGCACCTCGGCCCGGTCACCGTGCAGACCACCGATCTGCTGATAGGACGCAAGAAACTCAGCTCCGCGGGCAGCGGCGGCCGTCCCGCAACAACCGCCATGCTGGAGTTCTGCGCCCAGCACAACGTCACCGCCGACATCGAGCTCATCCCCTCAGCACGCGTGAACGAAGCCCTCGACCGCCTGGAGCGCAACGACGTCCGCTACCGCTTCGTACTGGACATGTCCGACCTGTCGTAGACCGCATCATGGCTCAGTTATCGGAGATGTCAGGCCACGTAGATCAAACCGAGGTACCTTCATCCGCCCCCGGCCCGTGGGGGCGTGGGGGCGGATGCCCCCACACCCGGGGGGTCACCCCCCGCGCCGGCACTGCCGCCGTCAGGCCAGGCTGGTGCGCAGGCTCGTGACGCGGTTGCGGGCGGCGTCGAAAGTGGTCTGGCTCAGCTGGCCGTTCCGCAGCGCGTTGGCCAGGCCGGTGACCGCGTTCTGGCCGTTCGTGGGGCTCTCCCCGCACACCAGGAGCAGGTCCATGCCCGCCTTGGCGGCCGACACCGCGCGTTGCGACGTCGTGCCGAAGTTGGACAGGCCGTTCGCGGTCAGGGAGTCGGTGATCGTCACGCCCTTGAAGCCGAGGCGGCCGCGCAGCTCGTTCTGGATGATGGTCGATGACAGGCCGGCGGGGAAGTTGGGGTCGAGTGCCGGGTAGGTGGCCCACGAGAGCATGACGAGCTTGACGCCGGCGCTGATCGCCGGGGCGTACGGCGCCTCGTCCACGGAGCGCAGAGTCGAGGCGGAGGCGGTGAGCGTCACCGGCGTGGAGTCGGTGTTCTGGCTCGCGGTCGCCGACCCCAGACCGGGGAAGTGCTTGGCGGCCGCCGCCACCTTGTACGCCTGCTGCGCCCTGATGAACGCGCTGCCGAGCTGCCCGCAGACGGCGGGGTCTTTGCTGTAGGACCGCCCGTACTGGTCCTCGAAGTCGCCGGCGGTGCGGTACACGTCGAGGACCGGGGCGAGGTTGACGTTCATGCCGACGCTCGCGAGGAGCTGCCCTGCCACGTCGCCCGCGTCGGAGGCGGCCGACACCGGATCGGACGACTGGCCGATCTGCTTCTCCGACATCGTCGGGCCGCCCGGAAGCCGCCGTACCTGGCCGCCCTCCTGGTCGGTCATCAGCAGGAGCGGCGCGGTGACCGGGCTGGAGCGGTTGGCCGCCTTCAGGTCCTCGCACACCGAGTTGATCTGGTTGAGGCTGGAGATGTTGTCACCGAAGAAGATGACGCCCGCGGCCCTGCCGGCGGTGATCGCGTCGAAGATGGCCTGCGGCACCGTGGTGCCCGAGTAGGAGTAGATGACCCGCTGTCCGGCCTGCTGCTCGGGGGTGAGGGCCGCCGCGGCGGACGGGCGTGCGGCGGCCCGCGCGGTGCCGGCCAGGCCGAGGGTGGCGAATGCGGCGCCGGCGCCGGCGATCATCGCGTTGCGCCGGGTCATCGAGTTGTCGTTCATCGTGTGTGCGCGCACGGACTCCGGCACGGCGGCCGGAGCGGGATGCGCTGCCTCTCTTCCTCTGTGGTCTCGCCGCGGGGCGGCGGTGCGGGGGGAGAAACGCCTCGCGCCGGACGTGTCCGCGGACACGTCCGGCGGTACGGGATCGGCCGGGGGCTCAGCCGTTCGCAAGCGCTTGGACGCGCGAGTAGTCGCCGTTGAAGTAGTCCTGGTCACCGGGGAAGGTGCCCGCGGAGGCGAACTGCCAGATGGTCTGGAAGCCCCAGTTGTAGGGCATCGGGCCGGGAGAGCCGTTGTAGTTGGCGAGCATCAGCGGGTTCGTGGAGGAGAAGTCGCCCGTGTTGCCGGTGCACTGGCTCCACCAGCTGGTCGCCGTGTAGATGACCGGCCAGCGGCTGGTCTTGGCGTGGTACTCGTTGCTGAAGGAGAGGATCCAGTTGACCATGCCGGCGGCGGACAGCCCGTAACAGGCCGCGCCGTACGGGTTCCACTCCATGTCGAGCATGCCGGGGAACGTCTTGCCGTCCTTGGACCACCCACCGCCGTGCGCGACGAAGTAGTCGGCCTGGGCCGCGCCGGATGAGGTGTTCGGCGTCGCGAAGTGGTACGCCCCGTGGACGAGGCCCGCGTTGTACGCGCCGGTGTACTGCTGGCTGAAGTACGGGTTCGTGTAGTTGGTGGACTCTGTCGCCTTCGCGTAGGCGAACCTGGCGCCGTTGGCGGCGACCGTCGACCAGTTGACGTTGCCCTGCCAGCTGCTGACGTCGAGGCCGGGCGTCTGCGTGACGGCCGGCCGGAGCAGCATCCTGCCCGATCCCGGCTCGTGCTTGGCCACCTGGGAGCCGAGCCAGTCCCGATCCGGGTGGGTGACGGGGTCGGCGGAGGCACCGGCGGGCTGGGCGGCGGCGAGGAGCGCGCCGCAGACCACGGTCGCGACCGAAAGGGCTGCGAGGCGGGACTTATGCCCTGCCCGGGGAGAGCGCTTGAGTAGTGCCACGTGATCCTCCAAGGAGGGGGAGACCTGGGGACTGTCGTGCACTCCGCGGCCGGACGCACGCGCGACCGGTCACGGCGGCGGGATACAGCGGATGGGCAAGTCTCCTTCCGGTCGTACTCCACACCCGCTAGTACGTAGATATCTTGCGCGGCGGCCCGAGAAAAGGTGGAAAATTATCCCAACTATCCGTGTCGAGTTGGTAGTTCTCCCCCG
>DASQPY010000509.1:0-8118 GCA_035643735.1 Actinoallomurus sp.
GCATGAGATTGATCATTTGCAGCAACGGCGCCCCCCGGTGGCAGGACGGAGTCGGCCTGCTGCCGCGTTCGCCCGGTGGTCTGGTGCCGCTGCTGGTCACGCTGCTCGGCGAACACGGTGGCGACTGGGTCTGCACGGCACCCACGAGCGTACGCCGAACGGCTGGCGACCCTGATGACGAACGCACCGGATGAGCTCGTCCTGATCAACGACTATCACCTGTTCCTGGTCCCGGAGATGCTCGGGCCACGGCCGGAGGGCGGCGGGCAGGTCGCCTTCTTCCACGGGCTGCCGTGGTGCGACCCGGACTACTTCGGCCTGCTGCCCCCGCGCATCCGCGACCGGATCCTCACCTCCCTCCTTGCACTGCGACGTGGCCGGCTTTCACTGCACCCGGTGGGCGCGGGCGTTCCAGGCATGCTGCGCGCGGTTCCTGCCCGGCTGCGAGGTCGAGGACCGTCGGGTGGTCTTCGAGGGGCACGAGACCCGGATCGCGATCGCCCCGTTCCCTCTCGACGTCGAGACCGTGGAGCGGATGCGCGGCGAACCCGACACCGTCCTGTGGCGGGAGCACCTGCACGGCCTCTCGGAGGGCCGGCAGATGATCGCCCGAGCCGACCGCATCGACCTGTGGAAGAACCTGCGGCGCGGCTTCGCCGCGTACGAGAGCCTGCTGGAGCGCAAGCCCGGACTGGCCGATGAGTGGTGGTTCTGCGCGGTGGCGACTCCGCCCAGCCGTACCACCGAGCGCAGCCGGGACCTGCGGCGCAAGTGCGAGAAGATCGTGAACCGCATCAACGACCGGTTCGGCATGCCCGCCCGGCCGGCCGTCTCGCTCGTCTATCCCGATCTAGCGACCACCCGCAACTGCGTGGTGGCCGCGCTGTCCGACGCGGACCTCACCGTCGTGAACCCCACGCTGGACGGGATGAACCTGGTCGCCAAGGAGGCGCTCTACCTCGGTGAGCGTGCGCCGCTGCTGCTGTCGGTGAACGCCGGCGCGTACGAGGAACTGGCCGGGCACGTGACGCCGGTCGAGCCCTTCGACGTCGAGGGAACCGCCCAGACCATGCTCGAGGCGATGAACGGCAGCGGGGTGTTCGCCGAGCAGATCGCAGGGCGCGACCTGCTGCGCGGCCAGAACGCGACCGGCTGGCTGGCGCGGCTGACCGCGCTCTGAGCCGGAGGCCTCCATGGAAACGATGACCCTGCACCGGCGATCGAGGAGGCCCAGGAGAGTGCCGCCAGACTCAAGGCGGCACGCCGTCTCCTGACCTTCGGCCCCTGTGGCCAATGTGACAAATGGCGTCTCGCCTCGTCAGGATTTGATGACAGACTCCGGATATGCCAGAGGTCTCCGTGGCGGCCAGTCTCATCACCACGCTGGGTTCGGTGCTGGCCGCACTCGGCGGCATCGGCATGACGCAGGGGATCGGCGCGCGCAACGAACGCCGGAAGAACGAACGACTGAGGGCCGAAGAGTCCGTCCGCGAACACGATCGCACCTGCGCGGATCTCATGTCCGCGGCGAGGAAGCTCCGACTGCAGATCGTGGTCACCGCGAAGATCGGCCAGTGCACGGACATGGACGTCCGGTTGTCGGCCATCCAGGAGCAGGCCGCGATCGTCAACCACCATGCCTCGGAGCTGGCACTGCTGGCACGTGACGAACTCGTGACCGCCGGCCGTGACCTGGCCCGCGAGGCGGACGAGCTGGCGGGATTCGTCGCGGAGACCACGTTGATGGACCGCGAGAACGCATCGCGTGGCGTGCTGCGGGAAAAGCCCGGCCTGACGGAGTTCGAGAAGGCCCTGGACGGGTTCGAGGCCCAGGCCCGTACGGCTCAGGCCGACGGGGCGTCCGGGTCAGGACGCAGAAGGCGCTGAACCTCCGCTCGCTGCGGGCGCGAGAGCGGCGGATCGGTGGCCTCACCGGCCCGGTGTGCGAGCTCGGTCGCGGCGGCGCGGTCGCCCTCCAGCTCCAGGGCGCGTGCGACGTACAACAGCACCGGGCCGTTGCCGGGCGCGTCGGCCAGCGCGGCGTCGATCTCGGCATGGGCCGCGGAGTGATCCCGTAGCGTCGCGAGCGCCAGGGCACGTGCCGCGCGGGCGATCGGCCGCCCGGAGGACCGTACGCGGTCGAGGTCGCGCAGGGCCTCGGTGGCCTGGCCGAGGTCGGCGAAGAGTTCGCCGCGCGCCTGGAGCGCGTCGGGCGTGTCGCCGTTGGTGGCGAGTACGTCGCTGAGCACGGCCACCGCGGTCTGTCGTTGGCCGCTGCGCGACAGGGCCCGGCCGAGCTCGATCTGGAAGGTCAGGTCCCCGGGTTGCCGTCGTACCGCGGCCCGGAGGCGGTTGACCGCCTCGGCCTCGCGCTCCTGGGCCAGCATGGTGCGGCCGATGGCCGCCAGCAGCCTGCTCACGACCTGCGGGTCGGCGAAGGTCTCGGAGAACTCCGCGGCGGTCTCGTAGTGGGCCTCGGCGGCCTGGTGGTCGCCGCGCAGGAAGGCGATGTCGCCGAGGGCCGACTCCGCCTCGGCGCGGGCCCGCAGGTCGTCGCCGCTGAGCCGGAGTGCCCCTTCGGCATGGCGCCGTGCCTGGGCGAAGTCGTCATCCGCGAGCGCCTGCGTGGCCAGCATGAGTTGTTCGGGCCCGGTCGTCGCGGGCGGCGGGCCGAGGTCGGAGGCGCGAAGCCCGCGGAGCGGGCCGGCCAACCGCTCGTGCTGAAGCCGATAGCCGTCATCCCCGGCCTTCAGGACGTGCCGGTCTTCCAGCGCGCGCAACGCTCTCGCGGGGATGCCGGCCTCGATGGCGGACCTCAGGGTGAGGCCGGACGCGCGCCGCAGCCAGGAGAGGAGGAGCCCGGGTTCGACGCCGTGGTCCATGGCGGTCCGCGCCACCGCTTCGCCGCAGAAGTCGGTCAGCCACCGGTCGAAGTCCGCGTGCCGCGTCACGTCGTCGCGGCCGATGAAGGGTGTCGCGCGGGGGAGGGAGGACCACAGGCGGGAGCAGCCGACCTGGAGGAGGACGGGCTCGATGACCGTCGCCGCGGCACCGCTCACCCCGGAGACGACCACGTCGGCGGCGTCCTCCTCGAACGGCCGTCCCGCCGCCAGTGCGGGTCGCCGCACCGCCTCGGTCGCGGCTTCGCGGTCGAACGGGCGCAGGGTGAAGACGGCGGCGTCGGCCCCCCGGTATCCGTCGGCGTGCTCGTCCCGTACCGCGACCAGCAGCCGTAGGCCGGGCAGCTGGTCCAGGGCCTCGGCCAGTTCGGCGAGGAACGCCGAGCGCTCCGCCTCCCGGGCGACCGCGTCGAACAGCTGCTCGCCCTGGTCGATCACGGCGAACGCGGGGCGCCCGCCGGACCGGGCCGTCTGGGGATAGCGGCGCCGGAGCAGATCGGCGAGCGTACGGCCCGCCAGCGTGCTGACGTACTCGGCCGGAAACCACGATGACAGGAGCGCGAGGGAGTACGGATTGTGCGCGGGCAGAGCCGCGATCGGCCCGGAAGCGGGCCGGACGAGCCGTCCGACGGGCAGGACCTCTCCGGCGGACTCGATCCGCGCCAGCAGATCGGCGCTGATCAGGGATGTCTTCCCTGTGCCGGCCGCGCCGGTGAGCAGGGTCAGCGGGTTGCCCCGCCACAGGCCGGCGACTGCGGAGCCTTCGCGATCACGACCGTAGAAATGGGCGTTCTCCTCCGATCGAAAAGGACGAACACCGACATAGGGAACTCGGTCCACGCCATTGGTCAGGGTGGTGACCGTCATGAGAACGATCCCGTCCGAGGTCGCGGGCGAGTGGTGGAACCGGGGTCGGAGCGAGCATATTCACCGACTGGCGAGCCGTCGGCCGACGCTTCATGGGTATCAGGGCGGCCAGTGAGATGGCTCGCCCTGAAAATATGGTCGGAGAAATCCACGTGTAGAGCCCAGGCTCGGCGGTGACGACCGGCAAATCCTAGCCAGATTTCGGCGGATGCCGCGACCGCTGCGGCGGACTGCCGCCGTAGCGCGGCGGGCCCGCATGGGGCCGGGACTCGTGCGACCCCCGGGTGCCTCCCGCGACGAGACGCCCTCTCGTCCCGTTGCCAGAGGAGTTCCGCTTCGGTGGACGTCGCATCGCCGTACCCGGATCGCCGGTCAGATTCGGTTCTGGAACCCAGCCGACTTCTCGTCCGCGTCTTCGCGCTCGAGCAGGTTGACGAGCGCACGGTCGAGCGCCGAGCCGGTGAGATCGGTGAGGTCGCGGAGCGGTGTTCGCGAGAGATCGATCCGCCCGCCGTCGAACTGGTCGACGTCCTCGTGCATGTGCTCCCCCTGGCCGTGTGTGGTGCACCCATCCGATTCCTTCCCCTCCATCCGGCGGGGGAATCTGGCCGGATCGGGCCGAAGCCGATGACGCCCCATGGGGACAGCATCACCGGTCGGGCCGTGCCAATGCATACCTGCGCAGGTAAAAGTCCGTTTGTCAGGTCATGACGATGCTTGCTTCGGCGTCTGGCGAACCGCCGCTGGATGGGGCTATTGGTGCATTAGTGGCTACACGTGCCGTTTAGGGGATTTATGTGACGTGTGGCGCTTTGGTGGAAGGTTTGTCGCTCGTCGCGACGGCAAGAAAACATCCCTAGGATGTTCGCTAAAATTGTCGGCCCGGTGGAAGGCGCGCGGTGACGAGTTCGCAAGAGCGGGGGGCGGTCCCAGAGGTCTGGGGCCGTAAGGTGCCGGGCCGTAACATGAACTTCACCGGCCGTGATGACCTGCTCACCCGGCTCCATGACCGAATTCGCACCAGAACGGCCGTCCTGCCCCTCCTGGAGGACGTCGACGGTGGGGACGCGGGGAGCGCGCCGACGACCACGTCCCACGCACTCCAGGGGATGGGTGGCGTGGGGAAGACCCAGTTGGTCACCGAATACGCCCATCGCTACCAGTCCGAATATCAGCTCGTGTGGTGGGTGCCGGCCGATCAGCCGATGCTGGTGCGGCCGTCCCTGGCGGGCCTTGCTCCCTATCTCGACCTCCCGTCCGCCACCGCCACGGGTATCGGCGAGGCGGCCGACGCGGTGCTCGACGCTCTCCGTAGGGGAGAGCCTTTCGACCGCTGGTTGTTGATCTATGACAACGTCGGCGAGCCGGAGGATCTCGAAGGACTGTTCCCCGAAGGGAACCCCGAGGTCACCGGGCATGTGTTGATCACCTCGCGTAACCACCTGTGGCACGGCGTGGTGGACACGCTCCAGGTCGACGTGTTCAAGCGCGAAGAGAGCGTCGAGTTCCTGAAGCGTCGCGTGCCGGCCGCGATGACCGACACCGAGGCCCACCAGCTCGCCGCCGACCTCGGCGACCTCCCCCTGGCTCTCGAGCAGGCCGGTGCGCTCCAGGCGGAGACCGGCATCTCCGTCGATGACTATCTCGACCTGCTGAGGAAGCGCACCGCCGCGCTGATGGCGGAGAGCAAACCATCGGAGTATCCCCACTCGATGACGGCGGCGTGGTCGCTGTCGGTCGCCGCCCTGGGAGACAAGCTTCCGGAAGCCGTCGAGCTACTGCGTTGTTGCGCGTTCTTCGGCGCGGAGCCGATCCCGCGGGACGTGTTCCGGCGTGTCGGCCAGGCGACCAGGCCACTGCTCGGCAGGGTGGTGGCGGACCAGCTCCTGCTCAGCCAGGCCATCCGGGAGCTCGGCCGGTTCGCCTTGGCGCGAGTCGACGTCCCCAGCCGCACCATCCAGGTGCACCGGCTGGTGCAGGCGCTCCTGCGCGAGGAGCTCGACGACGCGGACGGGGCACTCTTCCGCCGCGAGGTGCAGACGCTGCTCGCCAAGAACGCCCCGAAGGACCCGGACAACGAGGCCCGCTGGTCGCGCTTCAACGAGCTGATCGCCCACGTGCTTCCGGCACGTGTTGCCGAGAGCAGCGATCCCGAGGTGCGGGACTTCGCCCTCAACATGGTCCGCTACCTCTATCTGTCCGGTAACCGCGACTATGCGCGGACGTTCGTCCAGGCCTTCATCGAAGAGTGGAAACGCGAGCCGGGCGCGGACCACGACCTGCGCGTCATGCAGGCCCAGCGGTTCCTCGCCGACGTGCTGCGCGACCTCGGGCGCTACCAGGAGGCCGCCGAGATCGACCGGTCGGTGCTCGACCGGGCCAGGCAGGCGTTCGGCAACGACGACCCGGAGACCCTGACCTTCCTGGGTGGCCTCGGCGCGGACCTGCGGGCGCTCGGCAGGTTCTCCGAGGCCAAGGAGCACGACGAACTGGCGCGGAGCCAGCACGTGGCGCGTTTCGGTGAGCACGACCCGCGGACGTTGCGCATGGTCAACAACCTCGCCCTCGACTACGGCCTGCTCAGCCGGTACGAGGAGTCCCGCCAACTCCACCTGCTCGCCTTCAACGCGCAGAGCCAGGCCAGCACCGGTGTCAGCAAGAGCGACGTGCTGTCATCGTGGAGCGGTGTGGCCCGGGTGGTACGGCAGAGCGGCGCGTACGCGACCGCCCGTGATTTTGGCGAAGAGGCGCTGGAGTACGGCCGTCAGGAACTGGGGGTCGAAAACCACTGGACCCTCCGGACCAGCAAGGACCTGGCCATCGCTTTGCGCCGCACGGCCGACTACGACCAGGCGCTGGAAATGGCCAAGGACGTGTTCGAGCGGTGCACACGGCTGTTCGGCCGTAACAACCCGGACACGCTCGCCGCGGCCATGGGGCTCTCGAACGTCTATCGCGTGCTCGCGAGGTTCGACGAGGCGCTCTCCCTCGCCG
The DNA here is from genome assembly GCA_035643735.1 of Actinoallomurus sp. Lineage (GTDB taxonomy): Bacteria > Actinomycetota > Actinomycetes > Streptosporangiales > Streptosporangiaceae > Actinoallomurus. The sequence goes on from DASQPY010000509.1 coordinate 6,762, forward strand.
AAGACACCATGAAGCGCTACCCGACTGTGTACGGCGACCAGCACCCCTTCAATCTCTGCTGCATGGGTAATCTCGCTCTGCTCTACCGGGTCACCGGTCAAGCCGAAAAGGCGCACGAGCTGAACACCACGAGCCTCACCGGTCTCGACGCGAAGCTCACCCGCGACCATCACTACTCGTTGACCGTTGCCACCAACCTGGCGAGCGATCGAGCCGCGCTGAGCCGATTCGAAGAGGCTCGCGAGCTCGGTGAGGACACGTACGACCGTGCCGGCACGGTGCTCGGCGACCGGCATCCGCTCACATTGGGATGCGCCGCCAACCTCATCGCCGACCTGCGTGCCGTAGGCGCGACGGATCAGGCCGCGGAACTGGCCGAGAAGACCTACCCGGTCTACGACGACGTGCTCGGTGACGACCACCCCGACACCAAGGTCGCGCGGGAAGGCCGGCACCTCGACTTCGACTTCGACCCTCCGCCCATCTGATCAAGCGCCCGCGGCGAAGGGCATCCGGATCTCGCCGTTGCGGCGGCGCCAGTGCGCGCGATGGCGTTCCTCATCCCTGCGAGCGAGCGCGGCCGCGTCCACGGGTACCGGCTCGTCCTGCCAGGCTCGCAGCGTGCGGTGCATGCCGGAGACGAAGGCCGTTCCCTCCTCCGTCAGCCGGCCGGATGCCAGAAGTGTGCGGACGACCAGATCCACGGCGTCCCGCCACCGGGCGAACTCCGCGTGGGCGTCGGTCGCGGCCGTACCGGTGTCGTGTCCCCGCTGACGTGCCCAGAAGCCGGTGACCCCGAGGTAGGCGTAGGCGCCCTGAAGCAGGCCGCCGGCCGGCCGGGGGTCGTCCCGCCAGGGGGCGTAGTAGCGGCTGCCGTCATCGGGCCGGGTCAGGTCGACCAGCCCGAGCAGCACGGCGAGCTTGCCGTGCTGGATCTCATGGGCGAGGGTCACCGCCATCGACCGCGCGCTCGGCGGGGTGGACATCGCCGCGCACCCGATGGTGTCGCGTGCGGTGGCGCTGGTCTGGCCCTGTTCGGGTGGGACCAGCGGCGTCAGCACCCGCAGACCGGCGTCGATCTCCTCGGCGACGGTCCCATGATGGTGGACCAGCATCTCCCAGGCGGGCCCGAACGCCGCGGCCCACCGACGTACCTCCTCCGCGTCCAGGCGGTGCGCGACGTTGTTCATCGTCGGCATGCGGTAGGGATCGAGGTCGTCGATCAGCAGGCTCAGCGTCCGGCCGCAGGCCCGCGCCGTCAGGCGCCGCAAGCCGCGCCAGCCCGGCGCGTCGCTGTGAGGGTCGGGGGGAATCCTCACCGTCCCTCCCATGGAGGGAGTGATCTCGGCGCCGCCGC
>DASQPY010000510.1:0-14284 GCA_035643735.1 Actinoallomurus sp.
GTGTCCCCCCAGGTCGAACAGTGGATTGGTCCCGCCCAGCGCCTCACGTGGCTTCCGTCTGGCCCGATTCAGCCGTGATCCGACCGTGCCGTACTGGATGTCCAGCGCGGTCGCCACCTCCTCGTGGCTCAGCCCGGCGAGCGCGACGAGCAGTACGACGTCCCGGTCGCCCGTGGACAGCCCGGCGAGGGCTCCCGCGAGCCGCCCTCGCAGGCCTTCGGCGGTGACCCGGCAGGCGGTCCGCTCCTCGTGTTCCTCGGACTCGGGATCCGGTGCGACCCGGTCCATGGCGCGCAGCGCCCGCAGCTCCCTGCGCTCCGCGCACACCGCTGGATCTCCGGTGGCGGTACTCACGTCGGGCTCTGTCTCATGTGCGATCTCTCCATGGCGCGTGGGCGGTCACCCATGTCTCCCCCGACGCGCCCGGCCACTTTCACGCGCGACGTCCCGATCATGCCGGGGCACGATCGGGACGTCGGTGATCATCGGGTGGTTCAGCCGCCGTACGCGGTGTTCGTCCAGCCCATCACCACGTAGATCTCGCTGTGGGTGATGGCGCCCGGCTTCATGCCCTTGGTCTCCTGTCCGTAGCCCGGGATCCGCGGCACACCCGGCGGTAGCGGCGCGGGCTTGCCGCCGTTGCCCTTGACGAGGACGACCTGGGTGCCGAGCGGCGTGTACGTCGACGGGTCGAGGAGCAACTCGTTGTCCTCGACGTTCCTGTCGCTCTTCGTCCGCTCGGCCAGGACGATCGCGGGACGGCCCAGCGGGTCTCGTGTTGTACCGAGGTCGCGGACGCCGGGGGAATCGGCGAGGACGCGGAAGACCGCGGCGCGCAGCTCCGGCGAGGACGGGTCCAGCAGGAACGTCGCGGCCGCGCTGAGCAGGTTGCTCCCGTCACCCGGCCCGGCCGCGTCGAGCAGGTACCGCTTGAGGCCGTGCGGATCACGCCGGAGGGATTCCGGCTGCTCGGGGCTCAGCGGCTTGGGTACGCAGCCGCCCGGAATCCTGGCACACCGCTTGACCTGCTCCGCCGCGGACTGCTTGCGCTTCCGTTTCTCCGCCGGTGACGATCGCCGCAGATCCCAGGGCCCGGATCTGGCCGACTGCGCGATGTACGCGCCGTTGGAGAGCACCCTCCAGCTCGTCGGCGCCCCCGCCTTCTCCCAGGCCGCATGGTCGGCCGCGGTCTGCGGCGTCGCGGCGCCGAACCTGCTGCGGAACACGTCCGCGTCGCTGTCGCTCCGCGCGCGCCACTGGTCGATCTCGTGCCGGGCCCCGAAGATCATGTAGTCGCCACGGGCGATGTGATAGCCCTCGCTGGAGATCACATGGGTGTGCCAGTACTTCCCGACCGGCTGGGCCGCGGCCCTCTCCGCCGCGGTGAGCAGCACCTGCCGGGCCGTCAGTGGCAGGACCGGCTCGGGTGTTCCTGGACGCGGCGAGCCACCGGTGAGGCCGGCAACGAGGGCGAGCGCGATGGCGGCGGCGCCGAGCGCGGTGAGGCCTCCCCACAGGCGGCGACGCGTACGGGCCGGCGATCGCGACGGGCCACCGGCGCTCAGGCGCCGCCTGCCCTCCGCGACGACCTCGGCGGACGGAGGAGCCTCGCCGAGGAGGCTCCGGATCATGCGCGTCTCATCCATGGCTGTCCTCCTCGATCACGGAGCGGACCTTCTTGCGGGCGCGGCTGAGCCGCGAGCCGACCGTGCCGAACGGGATGCCGAGCGCCTGAGAGATCTCCTCATGGGACGGACAGGTCGCACAGGGCGTTGAGCAGCAGGACGTCGCGATCGCCCTTTGACAGCGCGGCGATGGCCTTGGCCAGCCGCGGCTGGAGGCCCTCGGCGGCCACCCAGTTGACGACGCGGGTCTCGTGGCCGTCGGTGACCTCCTCGGCCCCGACGCGGCCGAGGGCACGGTACCGGCGCGTCTCCTGACGCCGGTGCTGGGCGACGAGCTTCGTGGCGATCCCGAACAGCCACGGCCGTACGCCGCCGCGCGCCGGGTCGAAGCTGTGCCGCCGGCGCAACGCGACGACGAAGGTGTCGGCGGCGATGTCGTCCGCCACATCCCGGCCCAGTCTTCCCGCGATGTACCGGTAGATGTCTGGAAAGTGCTCGTCGTAGATCGCGCCGAAGTCCTCTGGCGGCGGTGGTGCCTCGTTCGGCGCGGGCGTCGTGTGGGTCCTGGCCCTCATGCGGGGGGCTCCGCCATGGGTGACCTTCCGGTGATCGGTGTGCTGACACCAGTACTCCGCCGGAGCGCCAGATACCTTTCATATGAGTAAATAGAGTTCTACGACGCGCTACATGCGCATATATCAGCATTCGCTTGACCGTCTTGCAGGTGCCGACGTCTGAGGCATGGCCCGCGCTCTGGGCCTTGTGATGTCTGGAGGACGCAAGTGAAGAACGCGCCGAGTCGAGGGCCGATGGTGGGGATCGCCGCCGTCGCCGCCCTGCTGGTGGGCGCGAGCACCGCGCACGCCGTCGTGACGCCGCCGCCGGGCCTCACCGCGCCGACCACTCAGGCCACACGGATCGCGCAGATCACACAGACCACGTCGGGCTCTCTGGCCACACGCGCCACCTCGATACTGCCCGCGGCGATGCCCCGCTGGTACCGGCTGAAGCTCCAGGAGCAGTACCAGTGGACGAACTACTACTGCGTCCCCGCCTCGACCTCGATGAGCCTGTCCACCTTCGGAGTGAAGGTCGGCCAGGACGCGCTGGCCAAGAAGATGAGGACGACCACGAGGGGCACCGGCGGCGACGCGGCGGCCTCCGTGATCGACGGCTACCTTCATCCGCGCAGGTTCGACGATCGCGTCGTCGGCGACGTGGTCGACCATCCCGAGCTCCTGATGCAGCGCGTGTCGTACGACGTGGGCGCCCTCCGCAGGGCGCCGGTCATCCAGGTCTGGATGGAGCGGCTGCCCTGGAACAAGGGCAGGCTCCAGGGACAGTGGATCGGCCATGCGATCGTCGCCTACGGCTACAACCAGCAGGCCGGCACGATCACCGTCTTCGACCCGTGGCGGCCGACCGGCGGCACCCACACGCTGTCCGCGAAGTCGCTGGCCCGTACGCTCCAGGCCGGCGGCGGCATGCACTACATCTCGCGCCTCTGACGCGCCGGGCCGACCTACGTGAACCGGGTCCCGTACATCGGCCGATGAAGGATGACCGCTCCCAGTGCCCGTGCGACGGGCCCGCCCTGGCTGTTCGGCATCGCGACCAACCTCATCGGCGCGCATCGGCGGGCCGAGACCCGCAAGTACCGTGCGTACGCGCGCTCCGGGCTCGACCCGCTCTCCTCCGAGGCGCACGACCAGCGGGTCGTCGACGCCGTCACGGCCCAGGCCGAGGGCGCCCGGCTCGCCGCGGCTCTGGCCGCGCTGAAGAAACGGGACCGCGACGCGCTGCTGCTCCACGTGTGGGGCGAGCTGTCGTACGAGGAGACGGCGCGCGCCCTCGCCATCCCGCTCGGCACGGTCCGTTCGCGCCTTCACCGGGCGCGCAAGAAGCTGCGCGAGGGAACTCGGCACGTCCGGCGACGCGGTCGTGGCCGAGGCCCGGCCCGGCATTCACCCCCCGATCAGCTCCTCGCGGGCGCCGAACGGCGCCGGTTCCAGGGTGACCTTGTTCTTCTTGTCGAAATCAGGCTGCTGGTCCGACCAGTCGGCGCCGATCGCGATGCCCCGCCGGCCGAGCGGGTCGGTCACCGTGCCGAGATTCCGTTCGCCCGGCTGGGCGACGAGTGCTCTCACTACACTCGATGACGCGTGCCGCCTCGCGCGGGCTCAGCCCCTGCCAGGCCATGAGCGTGAGCACTTCGCGGTCGGTGTCGGGGAGGTCGGCCAGCGCCCGCAGCATCGCCAGCCGGTCGATGACGCCCTCGGCGACATCGGCGGCCGGCTCGGCGGTCCACCGACGGAGCTCCGCGGTGAGAGAGGTACGGCGGGCCTCGGCGCGTACCGCGTCCCGCATGACATTTCTCGCCACGCCGAGCAGCCATGGCAGCTCCGCCGGCGGCATGTCGGCGTAGCGGCGCCACGCGACCATGAACGTCTCGCTCACGATCTCATCGGCGGCCCCGGCTCCCGCACGGCTGGCGGCATAGCGCTCTCCGTCCTCTGGGCAGCAGGTCACCATGAAGTGGCCACAAGAGGGGCGCTTGTTACGGGAACACACGGGATTCTTCGGACGTTGGACCCAACAGCAAAGTTGAGTGCGTATGACTCAAGTCATTTGACAGCGCAAGTTCGCTCGGGCAACCTTGCGTCTGCCGGACTCAGCTTCACAAAGACGACACAGCACAGTCGGAGGAACCAACTCATGGCACGAGCGGTCGGTATCGACCTTGGGACGACCAACTCGGTCGTCGCGATCCTGGAGGGTGGCGAGCCCACCGTCATCGCCAACGCGGAGGGGTCGAGGACTACGCCGTCCGTCGTCGCCTTCGCCAAGAACGGCGAGGTTCTCGTCGGCGAGGTCGCCAAGCGCCAGGCGGTGACCAACGTCGACCGCACCATCCGGTCGGTCAAGCGCGAAATGGGCAGCGACTGGAAGACAAAGATCGACGACAAGGACTTCACTCCTCAGCAGATCAGCGCGTTCGTGCTGCAGAAGCTGAAGCGCGACGCGGAGTCCTACCTCGGTGAGAAGATCACCGACGCGGTGATCACCGTCCCCGCGTACTTCTCGGACCACCAGCGGCAGGCCACCAAGGAGGCCGGTCAGATCGCCGGCCTCAACGTCCTGCGCATCATCAACGAGCCGACCGCCGCGGCGCTCGCCTACCACCTGGAGAAGGAGGGCGAGGCGACCATCCTCGTCTTCGACCTCGGTGGTGGCACCTTCGACGTCTCCCTCCTCGAGGTCGGCGACGGCGTCGTCGAGGTGAAGGCGACCAACGGCGACAACCACCTCGGTGGTGACGACTGGGACCAGAAGGTCGTCGACTGGCTGGTCACCAACTTCAAGAACGCCAACGGCGTCGACCTGTCCAAGGACAAGATGGCGCTGCAGCGGCTGCGTGAGGCCGCTGAGAAGGCCAAGATCGAGCTGTCCAGCTCCTCGGAGACGAGCATCAACCTGCCCTACATCACCGCATCCTCCGAGGGCCCGCTCCACCTGGACGAGAAGCTCACCCGGGCGGAGTTCCAGAAGATGACCTCCGACCTGCTCGACCGGTGCAAGACGCCGTTCCAGCAGGTGGTCAAGGACGCCGGCATCAACCTGAATGACATCAACCACGTCGTTCTCGTCGGTGGCTCGACCCGCATGCCCGCCGTCGCCGACCTGGTCAAGAGCCTGACCGGCGGCAAGGAGGCCAACAAGGGCGTCAACCCCGACGAGGTCGTCGCGGTCGGCGCGTCCCTGCAGGCCGGCGTCCTGAAGGGCGAGGTCAAGGACGTCCTGCTCCTCGACGTGACCCCGCTGAGCCTGGGCATCGAGACCAAGGGCGGCATCTTCACCAAGATCATCGAGCGGAACACCACGATCCCGACCAAGCGGTCGGAGGTCTTCACCACCGCCGATGACAACCAGCCCTCCGTGGAGATCCAGGTCTACCAGGGCGAGCGTGAGATCGCGGCCTACAACAAGAAGCTCGGCACCTTCCAGCTGACGGGTCTGCCCCCGGCGCCCCGCGGCGTGCCGCAGATCGAGGTCACCTTCGACATCGACGCCAACGGCATCGTGAACGTCGGCGCCAAGGACCTCGGCACCGGCAAGGAGCAGTCGATGGTCATCACGGGCGGCTCGGCGCTGCCCAAGGACGACATCGACAAGATGATGCGCGAGGCCGAGCAGTACGCCGAGGAGGACCGCAAGCGCCGCGAGGAGACCGAGACCCGCAACAACGCCGACACCCTCGCCTACTCCACCGAGAAGTTCCTCGGGGAGAACGACGAGAAGATCCCGGCCGAGGTTAAGACCGAGGTTCAGACGGCGCTGGATGAGGTCAAGAAGACCCTCGAGGGCACCGACATCGACGCGATCCGTACGGCGTCGGAGAAGCTCGCCCAGGTCAGCCAGAAGATGGGCGCCGCGATGTACGCGCAGAACCAGCCTGGCGAGGAGGCGGCGCAGGGCGCCACCACCGACGAGGCCGGCGCTGCTCAGGAGGACGAGGTCGTCGACGCCGAGATCGTGGACGACGAGAACACCAAGCGCGAAGGCGGTGCGGCGTGAGCCGCAGCCTCCTTCCGCAACGGGTAGGCGAGGAGGAAGCGTGACGGAGCGTCATGACGACGCCGAGGAGCGCGAGGGCCCGGTGATCCGCGACAAGCGGCGCATCGATCCCGAGACGGGCAAGGTCCGGGAGTCGGCTGAGCCGGCTCCCGGGTCCCCCCCGAGCGCACCCACGGCCACGGACAACGAAGAGGCCGCGGACATCAAGAAGCAACTGGCGGAGCGCACGCTCGACCTGCAGCGGCTCCAGGCCGAGTACTCCAACTACCGCAAACGGGTCGACCGGGACCGGGTGACCGTCCGCGAGCAGGCGCTCGCGAACGTCCTGTCCGAGCTGTTGCCGGTGCTCGACGACATCGGACGGGCCCGCGAGCACGACGAGCTGAACGGCGGGTTCAAGCAGGTCGCGGAGCGGCTGGAGGGCACGGTCGGCAAGCTCGGGCTGAAGTCCTTCGGGACTCCGGGCGAGCCGTTCGACCCGAACGTCCACGAGGCGCTCATGCACTCCTACTCCGCCGACGTCAGCGAGCCGACGGCCGTGCAGATCCTCCAGCCGGGATACGGCATCGGAGAGCGGATTCTGCGGCCGGCGCGGGTCGCGGTGGCCGAGCCGGGCGGCGGGCCGGACGAGTCGGAGCCGGAGCAGCCCGAAGAGCCCGAGCAGCCCGAGGTTCCGGCCGCCGACGAGGACTGAGACGAACAAAAGACGAACGGAACGAGGTAAGGGACGCCCGTGAGCACCAAGGACTACCTGGAGAAGGACTACTACAAGGTCCTCGGTGTTCCGAAGACCGCCACCCCGGACGAGATCAAGAAGTCCTACCGGAAGCTCGCCCGGCAGTACCACCCGGACGCCAACAAGGGCGAGTCCGAGGCCGAGGAGAAGTTCAAGACCATCTCCGAGGCCTACGACGTGCTGTCGGACGAGAAGAGCCGCAAGGAGTACGACGAGGCCCGCAGCCTGTTCCGCGGGGGAGGCCCGCGCGGTGGCGGTCAGGGCGGTTTCGGCTTCGACCTGGGTGACCTGTTCGGCAACACGGGCGGCACCACGGGTACGGGCACGCCTCCCGGCGGCACGGGCGAGCGCATCGGGGACCTGTTCGGTGGCCTGTTCGGCCGCCGGCAGGGCGGCACGACCCAGCGGGCGCGCCGGGGGGCCGACGTCGAGTCCGAGATCACGCTGAGCTTCGGCGAGGCCCTCGACGGCCGTACGGTGCCGCTCCGGCTGACCAGCGAGGCGGCATGCCCGACCTGCCGGGGGACCGGCGCCAAGACCGGCACGGTCCCCCGCGTCTGCCCACGCTGTGAGGGCACCGGGCAGGAGAGCCGCAACGCGGGCGGGTTCGCCTTCTCCGAGCCCTGCCGCGAGTGCCACGGCCGGGGTCTGATCGTCGACGACCCCTGCACGACCTGCTACGGCAGCGGCCGGGCCCAGAGCACCCGCACGATCCAGGCGCGGATCCCGGCCGGGGTCGACGACGGGCAGCGGATCCGGCTCAAGGGCAAGGGCGCGCCGGGAGAGAACGGCGGGCCGAACGGTGACCTGTACGTCCTCGTGCATGTCACGCCGCACAAGGTGTTCGGCCGCTCGGGCGACAACCTGACGCTGAAGGTGCCCGTCACCTTCCCGGAGGCCGCGCTCGGCGCCGAGATCAAGGTGCCGATCCACCGGGGTCAGCCGAAGACCGTCCGTATCGCGCCGGGCACGCCCAACGGGCGCGTGCTGCGGGTACGCGGCCAGGGCGCTTCCCGGCGCGACGGCACCAGGGGCGACCTGCTCGTCACCGTCGACGTGCAGGTCCCGACCGAGATCGACGAGACCACCCGCGAGGCTCTGGAGAAGATCACCGGGAGCCTCAGCGGCGATGACGTACGCGGTGACCTGCTGCGGATGGCGCGAGAGGAGTGATCGTCATGGATCCTTTCGGCGATGAGAGTCCGGTCTACGTCATCTCGGTGGCCGCGGAGCTGTCCGGACTCCACCCGCAGACACTGCGCACGTACGACCGGATCGGCCTGGTCTCACCCGGCCGCACGTCCGGTCGCGGTCGCCGCTACTCCGTGCGCGACATCGCGGCCCTGCGGGAGATCCAGCGGCTGTCACAGGACGAGGGCATCAATCTCGCCGGTATCAAGCAGATCCTCGACCTGCAGCGCGAGTCCGAGGCCCTTCGGGCCGAGGTCGTACGGCTACGGGGGCTGGTCGAGGAGCTGGGCAATGAGCTGGAGTCCACCCGCGCGGTGGCCGCCCGGCTCGCCCGGCTGAAGAACACTCCAGAGTCGGCGGGCGGCGCCGAGCTGGTGCCCATCCGCCAGACCAGTGTTGTGGTGTGGCGCGCGCGCGGGGAGGAATAAGTGGACTACAAACTGACCCAGAAGAGTCAGGAGGCGGTATCGACCGCCGTACGCCGGGCGGCGACCGAGGGACACCCGCAGGTCGAGCCCGCACACCTGCTCGTCGCCCTGCTGTCACAGGGCGACGGCACGGCACGGCCGCTCCTGGAGGCGGTGGGCGCGGACCCGCAGTCCCTGCGGCGCCGGGCCGAGGAGCAGATCGAGGCACTGCCGAAGGCGGCCGGTTCGACCGTCGGCGCGCCGCAGAGCTCACGCCCGCTGCTGGTGGTGCTCAACACCGCGGCCAACCGCGCCAAGCAGCTCGAGGACGACTACGTCTCCACCGAGCACCTGCTGGTCGGCCTAGCCTCCGACGGCGGCCCGATGTCGACGCTGCTGCGCGAGAACGGCGCGACCCCGGACGCCCTGCTGGACGCCTTCGAGCAGGTACGCGGGCACGCACGGGTGACGAGTGAGAACCCCGAGGAGACCTACCAGGCGCTGGAGAAGTACGGCGTCGACCTGACCGCGCAGGCCCGCGAGGGCAAGCTCGATCCGGTCATCGGCCGCGACACCGAGATCCGCCGCGTGGTCCAGGTGCTGTCCCGGCGTACGAAGAACAACCCGGTGCTCATCGGCGAGCCCGGTGTGGGCAAGACCGCGGTGGTCGAGGGCCTGGCCCAGCGGATCATCGCCGGCGACGTCCCGGAGACGCTGAAGAACAAGCAGCTCATCTCGCTCGACCTGAGCGCGATGGTCGCGGGCGCGAAGTTCCGCGGCGAGTTCGAAGAGCGCCTCAAGGCCGTACTGAACGAGATCAAGCAGAGCGACGGACGGATCATCACGTTCATCGACGAGCTGCACACCGTGGTCGGCGCGGGCGCGGCCGAGGGCTCGATGGACGCGGGCAACATGCTCAAGCCGATGCTGGCACGCGGCGAGCTACGCATGATCGGTGCCACCACGCTGGACGAATACCGCGAGCGGATCGAGAAGGACCCCGCGCTGGAACGCCGGTTCCAGCAGGTGCTGGTCGGCGAGCCGTCGGTGGCGGACACGATCGCCATCCTGCGCGGGCTCAAGGGCCGGTACGAGGCGCACCACCAGGTGCAGATCTCCGACGCCGCACTCGTCGCCGCCTCCGCGCTGTCCGACCGCTACATCACCGCGCGGTTCCTGCCGGACAAGGCGATCGACCTGGTGGACGAGGCTGCCTCCCGGCTGCGCATGGAGATCGACTCGCGGCCCGTCGAGATCGACCAGCTGCAGCGCGACGTCGACCGGCTCAAGATGGAGGAGATGGCGCTGGAGAAGGAGTCCGACGACGCCTCCAAGCAGCGCCTCGAACGCCTGCGCGCCGAGCTGGCCGACAAGCAGGAGCACCTCAACGCCCTCGTCGGGCGCTGGGAGCACGAGAAGGCCGGCCTGAACAAGCTCGGTGAGCTGAAGAAGCGCATCGACGACCTGCGCGGCCAGGCCGAGCGCGCGCAGCGCGACGGCGACCTGGAGACCTCCGCGCGCCTGATGTACGGCGAGATCCCGGTGCTGGAAAAGCAGCTCGCGGAGGCGTCGGAGGCCGCCGAGAACCGCGAGGCCATGGTCAAGGAGGAGGTCGGCGCCGACGACGTGGCCGAGGTCGTGTCGTCGTGGACCGGCGTCCCGGTCGGCCGCCTGCTGGAGGGCGAGACCAGCAAGCTGCTCCGCATGGAGGACGAGCTGGGCCGCCGCCTGATCGGGCAGAAGGACGCTGTCACAGCCGTTTCTGATGCCGTACGCCGGGCGAGGGCGGGCGTGTCCGACCCCGACCGCCCGACGGGTTCGTTCCTGTTCCTCGGCCCGACCGGTGTCGGCAAGACCGAGCTGGCCAAGGCGCTGGCGGACTTCCTGTTCGACGACGAGCGGGCCACGGTCCGCATCGACATGAGCGAGTACGGCGAGAAGCACTCGGTCGCGCGGCTCGTCGGTGCGCCTCCCGGCTATGTCGGCTACGAGGAGGGCGGCCAGCTGACCGAGGCCGTACGCCGGCGCCCGTACACCGTCGTGCTGCTGGACGAGGTCGAGAAGGCCCACCCTGAGGTCTTCGACGTGCTGCTCCAGGTGCTGGACGACGGCCGCCTGACCGACGGCCAGGGCCGTACGGTCGACTTCCGCAACACCATCCTGATCATGACGTCGAACCTCGGCTCGCAGTTCCTGGTCGACCCGGCCCTCGACAACGGGGCGCGGCGTGAGGCCGTGCTCACGGCGGTGCGCACCAACTTCAAGCCGGAGTTCCTCAACCGCCTCGACGACGTGATCATCTTCGACGCGCTGACGACGGAGGAGCTGACGAAGATCGTCGATCTGCAGATCGACCGGCTGGCACGCCGCCTGTCCGACCGCCGGCTGACGCTGACCGTGACCGACGGGGCCCGTGAGTGGCTGGCCCTGACCGGCTTCGACCCGGCGTACGGGGCCCGTCCGCTCCGCCGGCTCGTACAGAGCGCCATCGGCGACCAGCTCGCCCGCGAGCTGCTGTCCGGCGAGATCCGTGACGGTGACGAGGTCGTCGTGGACGTCGACGAGGCCGCGGACACGCTGGCCGTAAAGCCCGCCGTCCCGGTCGCCTGACCGAGGTCATCGGCGCCGTCGCCGCCCCTCGCGGCGGCGGCGCCGGGCCTTCCTGTGGGCCCCACAGGTGGACGCCGACGTCCGTTTTGGCGTATTGCATACGTCTATGACGCAACTCCTCGTTGGTCCCCTGCTCCGTCATGTCGGCCCTGATACGGCTGCTGTCTGGGTCGAGACCGACCAGCCGTGTGACGTGCGGGTACTCCACACGACGACCCCGACATTCACCGTCCACGGGCACCACTACGCGCTCGTCCAGATCGAAGGCCTCGCCCCCGGATCGGACACCGAATACGAGGTCGCGCTCGACGACGAGACCGTATGGCCGAAACCCGGGTCACCGCCCAGTCGCATCCGGATGCCCGCGCCCGGCCAAGGCCATCGGATCACCTTCGGGTCGTGCCGGGTCGCCCCCGGTGAGGAGAAGATCCACGGGCCCGACGTGCTGGGGGCGTACGCGCGCCGGCTCGCGGGTGGGCATGAGTGGCCCGACCTGCTGCTGATGGTCGGCGACCAGGTGTACGCGGATGAGACCGGGCCGGAGATGCGGGAGTTCATGAAGACCCGCCGCGACACCGGCGAGCCGCCCGGCCTGGAGATCGCCGACTACGAGGAGTACACCCGGCTCTACCACCTGGCCTGGACCGACGACGACATGGTCCGTTGGCTGCTGTCCACCGTGCCGACGCTTATGATCTTCGATGACCATGACATCCGGGACGACTGGAACACCTCCGAGACCTGGCTCGAAGACATGCGCGCCCAGCCGTGGTGGCACGAGCGGATCACCGGCGGGCTCGGCTCGTACTGGGTCTACCAGCATCTGGGCAACATGTCGGCGGAGAAGCGCGCCCAGGACCCCGTCTACCGGGACGTCCTGGACGCCGACGGCGATGCCGGGGACATCGTCGACAAGTTCGCCGAACGCGCCGACGAGCAGGCGGACGGCACCCGCTGGAGCTACGCGCACGACTACGGGCGTACCCGGCTGGTCGTGGTGGACAGCCGCTGCGGGCGCGTGCTGCGCGACGGCAAGAGGGCCATGCTGGACGACGACGAGCTCGCCTGGGTCCAGGAACAGTGCCGCGGCGACGTGGACCATTTGGTCGTGGCGACCTCTCTGCCGTACCTGCTGCCCGCGACCATCCACCACCTGGAGTCCTTCGACGAGGCGATCGCGGGCGGCGCGTGGGGCCGCCGGATGGCCGGGCTCGGCGAGAAGCTCCGGCAGGGTGCCGACCTGGAGCACTGGGCGGCGTTCGAGAGGTCCTTCAGCGCTCTCGCGGACACGCTCCTGGAGGTGGCCCGGCGCGACGACGGGCCGCAGAGCATCACGCTCGTCTCCGGCGACGTGCACTACTCCTATCTCGCCAGGGTCGCCAACACCTCGACACCGATCTCCCAGGTCGTCTGCTCGCCGATGCGCAACCACCTGCCGATGAAGTACCGCATGCTCCAACGGGCTGCCTACGGGCGGGTCACCGACGTGCTCGCGCGTGCGCTGGCACGGCTGGCCGGAGTACCCAAGACGCCGATGCGGTGGCGGCTGAGCCACGGTCCGTGGTTCCACAACGCCGTCGCCACGCTGCACTTCGAGGATGGCAAGGCGTTCGTACGCTGGGAGGCCGTCGACCCGGACACGGTGCTCTACGAGATCGACCACGCGTCCCTGTCCAAGACCCCCAGGCTCTGAGTGTTCGGGCCGCGGCGATATTGCGGTGCGGAGCTGACCGTGACCGCCTAACGTGACCGGCATGCGGGCGCGACCGAAAGGTCTCCATGAGGGGCGGTTGCTCCGGGCCTTGGGTGAATGGGAAATCCATGCGACCTCGTTGGAGTACGCCCCGGTCGGTTTCGGTGACCATCACTGGATCGCGCTCGGTGACACCGGGGGGAAGTGGTTCCTCACCGTCGCCGACCTGGAACTCAAGGGTGAGCGGGACTCACGCGCCGCGCTGCGGGGCCTGCGCGGGGCCATGGACACTGCCGCGGCCCTGCGTGACGAGGCCCACCTGGATTTCGTGGTGGCGCCTCTGCGGGCCGCCGGCGGGCAGACCGTCCGCCGGCTGGGGCCCCGGTATGCCCTCAGCGTCTTCCCATTCATGGAGGGGAGTGGCGGAGACTACGACCGGCCATGGAGCTCGCGCGATCGCGGCGCCGTCTTGGAGCTGCTCGCCGAGTTGCATCGTCAGGCGCCTCCGGTATCGGTGCCGGTGCTCGATCTCGGCCTGTCGATGCGCGACCTCCTGGAGAGCGCTCTCGACGGCGCGGTCCGTTGGGGGAACGGTCCGTTCGCCGAGCCCGCCAGAACCCTGCTTTCGGAGCATTCCTCCGTCATTCGGCGACGGGTGAAGGAGTTCGACCGGCTGGTCGAGGATCTCGACAGAAGCGATGGCGCACCCATCCTCACCCACGGCGAGCCACACCCGGGCAATCTCCTACGGCGCGAAGGCCGCTACCTGCTGGTCGACTGGGACACGGTCGGCCTCGCACCGCCCGAACGCGACCTGTGGTCCGTCGCGCAGAGCCCAGAAGACCTGGAGCGATACGCCGCGAGGCCACTGGCCGGAAGGCCAACGCAGCGGTCCTCACGCTCTACCGGCTCCGCTGGGACCTCGAAGAGGTGTCCGGCTACATCGAGTGGTTCCGCGCACCTCATGACCGTTCCCTCGACACGGAACAGGCATGGCAGGAGCTCCTGGAAGCGGTCGAGCACCTCGGCGACGACTGAGAAGCCGATCCGGCGCTGGGCGATGATCCAGGAGAGGGACTCAGCGGAACTGCTGGTCCGGCGCCTCGTCGGTCCGCTTCAGCAGCTCGTCCAGCAGCGCGTCGTACTCATCCTCGGGACGGCGCAGGTCGAGACGGGAACGGTAGCGGATCCGCAGCAGACCCTCGAGGCTGTCCGGGTCGTTCGACCGGGCCAGATCGGCGCCCGCGGTGGACCAGTCGTGCGCACCGACCAGCTCGCCCTGCTCGTAGAGCAGCTCGGCCACCGCACGATAGACCTCCGGGTCCCGTGGCGACTCGGCACGCACCTGCTCGATCAGGGCACGGGCCTCGTCGCGCCGGTCCAGCTCGAACAGGGCACCGGCCAGATAGATACGCGGGTCCCCGTAAGTATCACCACCGTCGGCGAG